>JBKJOI010000150.1:0-3770 GCA_046595695.1 Haliangiales bacterium
CGCGAGAACGCGATCGGGGTAGTGCCCCAGTCCTGACCGCCGGCGAGCGCGAGGTCGTCGCGCCCGTCGCCGTTGAAGTCGCCGACGACGGTGGTGACGCCCCAGGCGCGCGACCAGGCGGGGAAGCTGGCGACGGGCGCGACGACCTCGCGCTCGCCGGCGGTCAGGACTGGGGCACTACCCCGATCGCGTTCTCGCGCGGTGACGGCAGCTTCACCGTGGCGAACCGCGGCGCGGGCGACTTCGCGATCTACGCGCACCAGGCGGGCGCGAAGCTGCTCGTCGGCGACTTCGACGGCGACGGCTACGCCGACCTCGCGCTCGCGGGTGGCGTCGGCTGGGGCAGTGTCCCCGTGCTGTTCACGCGCCAGACCGGCAGCGGCATCGAGCTGAAGAACCTCGCGGTGGCCGACTTTGCCATCTGGGCCGCGCAGCCCGGCGCCACGCCGCTCGCCGGCGACTTCAACGGCGACGGCAGGACCGACGTCGCGCTCACCGCCGGCGCGGGCTGGGGCACCGTGCCGGTCGCCCTCTCCCTCGGCGACGGCCGCTTCAGCGTCACCAACACGGCCAACGCCAGCTTAGCCGCGATGGCCACGCAGGGCTCGTTCCCCCTCGTCGGCGACTTCAACGACGACGGCCGCGACGATCTGGCGCTCGTGGGCGGGCCGACGTGGGGCAGCGTGCCCGTCGCGTTCGCGAACACCTTGGGGACGGCCTTCACGGTCAGCAACGTGGCCGCGTCGCTCGCTACCGTCGCCGCCATCCCGGGCGTGCGGCCGGTGACCCGCACCGCGCGCTTCTGAGCGAGGCCCCGAGGCCGCGACCGTGGCGCGGGCCGAGGTCGGAGAGCTCGTGGCGCACCCGCCAGGCCAGGTCGAGCGACCACAGCGGCACGTCGAGCGACCACAGCGGCACGTGGTAGACGAGCGTTACCGGAGCCGGGCCCCCGCGGTTTCCGCTATCCTGGATGCATGCGGGGGCTGTGGACCTGAGCCGACGACGGGCGTGGCCGGGAGCTTCGACCCTCGCCCTCGCCGGCCTCGTCGTCACGAGCGGCCTGCTCGCCGGCTGCGGCGGCGGCGATCTCGCCCTTCCCGACTGGCGGCTCGAGCACCAGGGTCGGGCGCTCGCCGTCCACCTGCCCGGCACCTTCGATGACATGCTGCCGCGCCACGCGACGACCTACGAGCTGCGCACGGCGGTGAACGTGCCCGAGGCCTGGCGCGATCGCGATCTCGAGCTGCACCTGCCGGCCTTCGACGGCCTGGTCGAGCTCGTCGTCGACGGCGCGCCAGCGCAGCCGGTCTTGCGCGACCTGCCGTCCGGCTACCGCCGCCCGGGCCCGCACGCCTGGCTGGTCGCCGCCCAGCACACCGCCGATGGCCGGCTCGACCTCGCGCTGCGCATCGATCATCGCTGGACGCAATCGGCCTGGTTCGGCACCGCACCCCAGCTGGTGCGGGCCGGTGAGCCGCCGGCGATCACCACGGTATTGCGCCTGCTCAACCTGGTCGCCGCCGTGGCCGCGCTGGCCGCGCTCGGGCAGATCGGCGTCACCGCGCTGCTCGTCTACCTCACCGACCGCCGCCGCCGCGCATACGCCTTCTTCGGCGTGCAGGCGATCTCGGCCCTGGTCTTCCCGCTGCACGTCCTCGGCCTCACGCAGTTCGTGCTCGGCCCCTACGATCCGGTGCTGCTCTCGCTCGGCCTGATCGTCGCGATCTGCGCCTCGGTCTACTCGACCCACGCCTTCTTCGACATGCCGCCCCCGAACCCGTGGTTCCTCCGGCTCGCGCCGCTCGTCGCGCTGCCCACGCTGCTCCTGCCCGGCCCTTTCTACACCTCGCGCTTTGCTGGCCCGCCGACGGTGGCGTACCTCGTGGTCACCACGGTGTACCAGCTCAGCGCGTGCGCCATGGTGTGGCGTCGCCGCCAGGACCGGCGCAGCGCGGCCTACCTGGCGCTGTCGTGGCTCGGCCTGGCGCTGTCGTGCGTGCCCGAGTTCTTCTTCTGGACCGGATTCCCCGAGGTGTTCAGCGGAGCGCGCTCGCCCAGTCTGGGCCTAGCCCTCTTCGGCTTCTGGCTGTCGCTCATGTTCAGCCAGCGGCACATCCTGTCCCTGCGCGAGAGCGACGCCAAGAGCGGTGAGCTCGAGCAGCTCAACCAGGAGCTGCGCCGGCAGATTGCCGAGAAGTCGGCGCAGATCTCCGACGCGCTCGCGCTGGCCCACGGCCCGCCCGGCCGAGCGCCCGAGCTGGCGCCGGGCACGATCCTGCAGCAGCGCTACCGCGTGGAGAGCCGCCTCGGCGACGGCGGCATGGGCTCGGTGTATGCCGTCACGCGTCTCGCCGACCAGCGCCGCCTCGCGCTCAAGGTCGCGCACGAGGTCAACGGCGTGGCGCTGGCGCGCCTGGCCCGCGAGGCGCAGGTCGCCTGTCAGGTGGACCACGAGAACGTCGTCCGCATCCTCGACGTCGACGTGGCCAGCGCCGGCTTCCTCTACATCGTCATGGAGCTCGTCGATGGCACGACGCTCAAGGACGAACTCCTCGGCCACGACCTGCGCTGGCGCCTAGACGTACTGCGGCAGATCGCCCGCGGGCTGGCGGCGCTGCACGACGCCGGCGTCGTCCACCGCGACCTCAAGCCAGCCAACGTGCTGGTCACCCAGGCGACGAGCGGCGGGCTGCGCGTGAAGATCACGGACTTCGGCATCGCCCTCGCCGCCGACGATCCGGTCGTGGGCTGGCTGCCGCGGGGCGGGGGCGGCGCCCTCGCCGAGGGTCCGGCCGAGCCCACCGCCTTGGAGCGGCCGGCCGACTCGCAGTCGCAGCCCACTCGCCGCCTCGAGCTGCCGGTCGGCCCGCGAGGCCGCGGCGATGACGACCCGACGGACACGACGGCCGACGAGCCCGACGGGCCGATCCTGCCGGCCGGCGCGGTCTCGCTGGCGAACCTGGCGCGCGAGCAGACAACGTCACCGTCGGGCAGCGGCAGTCGCAGCGGCAGTGGCAGCGGCAGTGGCAGCGGCAGCTCGCGTCGCCGGGGCCCGGCGCTCACCCGGACCGGCCACGTGCCCGGGACGCCGGCGTACATCGCGCCAGAGCTGATCGGCGGGCGCGACCAGCTGTCGTCCGCGGCCGACGTGTTCTCCTTCGGCGTGCTGGCCTACGAGTTGCTCGGCGGGCGTCGTGCCTTCGCCGAGCCGCCCATCCTGGCGATGATGGGCGGCCGCCCGCTCGCCCGGCCGCCGCGCCTCGACAGCCTCGAGCCGGCCATCCCGGCCGCGGTGGCGATGCTGGTCGACGAGGCGCTCGCCGAGAGGCCGACGGCGCGCCCGAGCGCCACCGCCGCCGAGGCCTGCCTCGTAGCCGCGCTCGCCGAGCTAGCCCGGGGCTAAGCCCGGGGCTAGGTCGGCGATGGCCTTCGACGGGGGCGGCTCGACCCAGATGCTCGTACGCGTCGGCACCGGCTACCGGTCGCTCACGACGCTCACGGCCGAAGGCGGCGTCGCGCCAGACGGGCGTGTCTTGAACTACCTGATGGCGTGGAAGTCTCCCTGACAGGAAGTCGAGCGCCACGGGCGCCGCCGGACCTCTCCCACGCTCCCTCGCCTCCCCCCGCCCGTCCGCTACTCGTCGCTCTCTACGCCGACGTCGGTCACGATGCCGTGCTTCTTGAGGAGCTTATGCAAGTACTTACGATCCATGTCGGCGTCGCGCGCCGCCTTGGAGATGTTGCCCTCGGCGCGGCCGAGCAGCCAGGTC
>JBKJOI010000215.1:0-4182 GCA_046595695.1 Haliangiales bacterium
CGGGAGTGCCCACGGCGGCGTCCGGGGTACCCACGGCGGCGTCGGGGGTACCCACGGCGGCGTCCGCGGCCGGCGCGCCACTGTCGGGCTGCGCGCCGTTGTCATCGTCGTCACCGCACGCGCTCGCGGTCGCGAGCCATAGCGGAATCATCCAGGCTAGTCTTCTCATGGCCTCGACCAGAGCAACGGATGTGCCACGGCGGCCGGCGCGGAAAGTGCCGGAAAATCGCCCTCTCGCGAGCTCCACCCAAAGCCACCGTGACCGAAACTTCACGAGAAGGCGGGTTCTCGGTGAGATGCGTTGACCTCGTCGGTCGCGAGGCGGATGGTTCGGAGCTTCGACGCCAGGTGATCATGACGACGACACGAACGGCTCGCTCACTTGCCCTGCTGGCGCTCGCCGCGATGTGCGCGTGTCCACAAGGGGGCCGCACGACCTCGACAGGCGCCGGCTTCGACACCTCGCAACGCGCGGCCGATGCGCACCGTCTGCGCGCGACGGCGGAGCGGGCGCACATCGAGGCCCGCTACGACGACTGCGCGCGCCAGTACATGGCGCTGTCGGCTCTCGCCACTCCGGATCGCAGCGACGACGAGCTCAGCGCCGCGGCGTGTCTGGCGCGCATCGACGACCGCGATCGCTCGCTGGTGTACCTGCGCGCCGCCACCGATCACGACTACCGCGATGTCGCGCAGCTGATCAGCCTGGAAGACTTGACGCCGCTGCGTAGCGCGCCCGGCTGGCAGGTCATCGTCGACCGCACGACGCGCAACCGCGAGCTCTACCTGCGCGGCGCCCATCACGAGCTCTACGCCCTGTACGCCGCCGACCAGGCGGACCGAACCGGCGAACGGTACGAGGACATCGACTGGGCCACCGTGTCGAAGCGCGACGACGAGCGCCGGGCGCGCGTGCTGGTGATCATGCACGAGGGTGGAGCACGCGTCGCCGTGGACTACCTGCACGCGGCCATGGTCCTGCAACACGGCGACGGCCCCGAGGACTACGCCAGCGCGCACGCGTGGGCGCTGCGCGCGGTGGAGCTCGCGCCGACCGACGCGCGCGCGCGATGGCTCGCCGTGGCGACCAAGGATCGCTACCTGATGAGCACCGGCAAGCCGCAGTGGTATGGCACGCAGTTCCGGAAGAACGACGGGCGCTGGACGCTCTACGATGTCGACGCCTCGATCAAGGACGAGGACCGCCTGAAGTGGAACGCACCTCCGCTGGACGTCGCGCAGCGGCGTGCCGAGGAGCTCAACCGTGGGCTGTGAGCCGTCTCTGGCGAAGCCCTAGAACTCGACCGAGACGGCCAGGCCGCCACCGACGGACGCAGGGCGGCGTTCGCGCGCATTCATCGACAGCTTGGCGCCGAGGTTGATCCGCGACGTCAGTGGGTAGTCCGCGTGCACCGACAAGCTCGCGCCGCCCTCCAGGGCGCTCCCGGGCAGCTCGGTGCTGGTGATGCGGGCCGACATGAGGAACGGCGGCACGGTGTCCCACTTGAGCTGGATCCACCAGGTATTGCCCAGGTCGGCGACGATCTCGCCGCCCGCCTGCACACAGGTGCGCCAGTCGCGGCCTAGGGTGATGCCGGCGCGCACGCCGGGCGCGAAGCCGTCGTGCGAGAAGCCGAGCAGCACGCCGACGTCGAACCACAGCTTCTCGTTGGCGCGCAGCCGGATCGAGCCGAAGCCGTAGCGCGAGCCGCGCTCGACGAAGCGGGGATCGTCGGGGTTGCGCAGCGATGGCGTCTCGCCCTGGATGAAGCCGTAGCCGAGCGAGAACGAGTAGAGCGCGGTCACCACACGGTGCGTCCAGTCGATCTCGCTGCGGTAGTAGTAGTCGGCCTCGCCCAGCTCGTTGCCGAAGCTGATCGCGTCGAAGTAGGCGTGCACGCGATCGTAGCGCCCGCCCAGCCGGCGCTTCTCCGCCTCGATCCAGCGCAGCCCGGTGGACGGCTCCACGCGCACCTCGTGCGGCGCCGCGGCCGACGCGAAGTGCGCGACCTCGCGGCCGTCCTTGGCGATGCCGACGACGTAGTAGACGAGCCCCGGGCGCACCACGCCCGCGACGGGGATGACGGCGTAGTACGCGCCCGTCGACGAGCGTTCGAACGGCACCTCGGCGAACGCGGCCTCCTGCGCCGCGCTCACGGCGCGGTAGCGCACGACCAGCGCCGTCTCCGCCCATGCGTTCTCCACCGCGGCGGCGAGGCGCAGCGGCTCGCGCTCCTTGGCCTCGGCAGGCGGCACGTGGTGCACGATCGCCTGCGAGATCGCCTCGGGCGTGGCCACGGGCACCGGAGCCGCGGCGGCCACCTCGTCGGCACGGGCGACGCCGCCGCAGAGCAGCGTCAGCGCCACGAGCAACGGCCAACCTGGATTCATCTTCGCCATGTCGTGTCTCACCAGTCGAAGTTCACGGCGAGGCCCGCCGAGATCCCCGAGAGATCGATGTTGCGTGCCTGGTACGCCAGGCGCACCGACGGGTACACCCAGGTCGTGCCGCGCCAGCCGACGTCGGCGATGAGGCGCACGCCGAAGTTGTCCGCGACCGGCTGATCGGTCACCTGCGTCGACAGCACGATCGGGAAGCGCGGCACCACGTCCCACGTGAACGCCGCCTCGAAGAGCGTGCCGAAGCCGGAGACCACGCCCACGCCGATCGCCAGGTTGGTCTCCTGCTCGCGTCCCAGCCGCAGCCGGCCGCGCATGCCGAACGACGAGCGGAACTCGTCGAACGCCGGCTCGTCGTCGCCCCGCGTGCGGAAGCCACCGCCGAGCATGGGCCGTACCATCACCGCGATGAGCTCGGACAGCTTGAACTCGAGCTCGACGTAGCTGTAGTTGAACGCCACGCGGCGGCACGGATCGGCGTCGGGATTGTTGGTGTCGCACTCGCCCAGCGCGATGGCCTCCTTGGGGCCGCCCTCGCCCGACATGGTCGCGAAGCCCAGCCGCATCGCGTAGACCGGGCCCCGGAAGCGGTACATGAAGTCGGCCTCGAAGTGCACGTACTGGTCGTGCCCGCCGGCGAGGCCGCCGTCGAAGTCGACGTAGTCGACGAACATCGTCACGCGCGAGCGTTTCTGCAGATCACGCGGCGGCTCCTCGACCGACTTGTCGACCTTCACGAACACCGGCGCCTCGGGGCTGCCGATGGCGTTGGCCGGGATGCTGCCGCCCTCGAAGAGCACCTCGACGAAGTACTCGACGCGCGGCGGGCGCACGTCGTCACCGGGCACGCGCGCCCGCAGCGCGCCGCCCGGCTCGACGGTCATGGCCAGGCGGCTGTAGGTCGGCTCGCCGGCGGCGCGCACGTGTACCCACGCCGACTTCACCGAGCCCGGCTCGATCGCGAGCACGCTCAGCTCGAACGACGAGCCCTCGTACACGCGCCGCGGCGGCGTGTACGCGAGCGGCCCCGCGATCACGATGTCTTCGTCGGCGAGGCCCGCGGTCCAGCCGCTCTCCTCGGCGCTCTCCTCGGCGGCGGCGCGATCGAGCTGCAGGCGCCGGTCGGCCTCGATCTGCGCGCGCAGGCTGCCGATCTCGGCGCGCACCGCGGCGCTGTGCTGTCCCTCGGGCCAGCGGGTCAGGTGCGCGGCCCACACCGCGATGCGCTCCTCGGCGGGCTTGCCGAGCGTGGCGTCCCAGGCGCTGCGCAGCGCCTTCTCCTCGTCGACGAGCGCCTGCGCGGCGGCGCGCCGCGTGGCCGCGCTCGCGGCGGGATCACCGTCGCCGGGGCGGAGCGGCGGAGCGGGCCGCAGCGGCGCGGTGGGATCCGCGGGGCCGTTCTTCGAGCCGCCGCCGCCACCGCCACCGCCGGTGCCCGTGCCCGTGCCGCCCGCGACGCGGCCGCCCGCGCCGTCGCGTGCGTCCCACGGGTCGATCATCCCAACCGTCGCCGAGACGAGCGTGACCTCGTCGCCGACGTTCACGCGCTTCTGCGCCTTGAGATCGACGGCGCGCGCGATCGAGAGCTTCTTGCCCGCGACCACGATGCGCAGCCGACCGACCTCGAAGGTGTCGCGCACCTTCTTGCCGGTGACCGGGTGGGTCGCGAGCACGACGTCGAACAGGCGCAGCTCGCTGCCCGGCGCGGCGCCGTCGCCACCGCCGATATCGACCCAGACGTCGGCGCCGTCGACGCGCAGCACGGTGCGACGAGGCGCCTGC
>JBKJOI010000240.1:0-4549 GCA_046595695.1 Haliangiales bacterium
CGGCGGTGCTGATGTTGCGCGTGGGCTTGTTGAGCTCGGACAGGCCCGAGTACAGCGTGGTGGTCTTACCCGAGCCGGTCGGCCCGGTGACCAGCACCATGCCGTAGGGCAGCGACAGCGCCTTCTTGAAGTCGCCGAGCGGCTTCTCCTCGAAGCCGAGCTTGGTCATGTCGAGCTGCAGGTTGGACTTGTCGAGCAGACGGAGGACGATCTTCTCGCCGAACAGCGTCGGCAGCACCGAGACGCGGAAGTCCATCTCCTTGTCCTTGCCGATCTTGAGCTTGATGCGCCCGTCCTGCGGCAGGCGGCGCTCCGAGATGTCGAGGCTCGCCATGATCTTCATGCGCGACAGGATGGCGTTGCGCAGCTTGAGCGGCGGACGCATCTCCTCGTAGAGGATCCCGTCGATCCGGTAGCGGATGCGGAACTCCTTCTCGTAGGGCTCGATGTGGATATCCGACGCCTTCTTCTTGATGGCGGCGAGCAGGATCATGTTGCAGAGCTTGACGACCGGCGCCTCGCCCGACTGCTTCTCCAGGTCGACGACGTTCACCGTCTCGTCGCCGGTGCCCGCGAAGTCGACCTCGTCGATCTCCATCTCGCCGATCATGTCGGTGAGATCGGGCGCCTTTTCGTAGTAGCGCTGGATCGCGTCCTCGATGGACTGCTCCGACGCGACGACCGGCTCGATGTTGTACTGGGTCAGGAACTTGAGCTCGTCGATCGCGTAGATGTTCGACGGGTCGGACATCGCGACGATGAGCGTGGCGCCGGCGCGGTTCACCGGGATCACCATGTGCTTGCGTGCGATGTCCTTGGGGATCAGCTTGAGGACGTCGGGATCGATGTCGAACTCGTTCAGGTTGATCGACGGCAGGCTGTACTGCCGGGCGAGGAACTGAGTGAGGTCGGTATCGTTGACGAATCCGAGCTGGGTCAGCGCGTGGCCGAGACGCCTACCGCTGCGTTTGGCCTCCTCCTGCGCGCGCTGAAGCTGCTGGAGCGAGATCATCTTCTCGCGAACCAGGAGCTCGCCGAGTCTGCTCATGCGTTGGCCTCTCTCACGCTAGACAAAACGAAAGTGCTTTTCGCATGTTAGCCGGGCGGACACGTGCAAGTCAAGGTAAGGGCTCGGCTTTCCCTCGCGACCGCAGCGCGGCGCGCGAGCGGTTTCGCGACGCGCCACTTTGGGCCGGCTCTGGACCGGCATGTGGGCGAGCGAATGTTGGGCGAATGTCATGCGAGGTCGGGAAACCCGAGGGGGGTATCGCGCGTACTAACGGGGCAGGAGTCACACCGATGAGCCGTGAAAAGTTGCCCGCCGAGATCCTCGCCCGTACGGTCGACGATGAGACCGCCCTCCGCGAGTCTCCGGAGGACGTCATGGGTTACCGCGAAGCCAGAGAAGTCGCCCGGATCCGGCAAGAGCTGCGCGATCGCCTGATGTCGGATCAGCACGAGGGCGCCGGCGAGGCGCTCGCGCGACTCCGCTACCTCGCCGAGGAGGCGGAGCTCACCGCGTCGGAGGAGCTGCGTAGCGAGTACGAGCGCTGGAAGGTGCGGTTCGAGATCCTGGCGGCGTCGGCGAGAAATTAAGCGGGGACGCCGAAGGCGGCCGCTGCCGGCCCTGCCTACTGCACCGCGAGGCTGAGGTCGTACGTCGTCGTCCCGCTGGTGCTCGCGACCTGCACGTAGTACGTCCCGCTCGTGACGATCGACGTCGTCGCGATCTGGTTCTGCCCCTGGGTCGTGCCCATGGCCATCACGGTGCTCTGCGAGTCGATGATGCGCACCGTGAGCTGCCCGATCGTAGGGTTGAACTGCAGCGTCGCGGTGATGGTCTGGTTCGGCTGCTGGGTGGAGAAAGAGTACGTGTCGACGTCCCCCACCGTGCAGATCGATTGCGCGTTGTAGACCGCCGTCGACGAGCCGAGGCCGATCGGCGACGCGGTGGCCGACGCGGTGGTCTCGTTCGGCTCGCCCGTGCTGCCCTGGCAACCGGGCGCCGCGTCGATGGTGGGTTCGCCGCCGCCCTCGCCGTCCAGGTGGCACTCGCACAGGTTGGGCGGGCCGACCTCGACCGCCTCGTACCCGTCGGGGCACTTGGGGCTCTTGGTGCCGCAGCGGTAGGGCTTGTCGCCCAGGTCAGGGTCGTAGGCGTTGCAAGCCGCCGCAGCGATGGCCGCGGACAGGATGGCTGAGATTCCAAGCAGACGCAGCATGGGGTCCTCGTGTTCGCTTTCGCTCTTCTAGTCTCGGTGTCTCGAGGTCTCGGTTCGGTCCCGTGGCCTAGAACTGGATGACGGCCGCGCCGCCGATGATGCCGGGGGCGAGCAGGGGCGCCGCCATGAGCCGCACGCCGCGGCTGGCCATGCCTTCCTCTTCCTCGTTACCTGGCGCTGCGTCGCGCGCCGGTCGCCTCGTCGTCGGCCGCTTGAGGTCCTTGTACCAGAAGTACCCGGCCACCGCGGCGGTCGCGATGCCCGCGCCGAGCGTGATATTCGACCAGAGCTCCATGTCGCGACCCTTCTGCTGCAGGCTCGCCGCGTAGCTGTCGAACTGGCAAGGCGAGGGCGTGCAGTTGCGCTCGGTGTCTTCCTCGAGCTGCGTCGCGTAGCTCGCCGCGGTGAAGTAGAGGACGACCGAGGTGCCGAGCAGCGCGGCCGCGCCGCCCGTTGTGCCCCACTTGACCCAGTCCACCTTGCCGTCGCGCACGCCGCCACCCGGCTGCACGCTGCCGCCGATCGGGTCGTCGTCGGCCGCGGGCTGCGGGGTCACGCCGCGCCCGCCGGCGAGCGGGTTCTCGTCGTCGATGCCCTCGCCGGCCTTGCCGTCGTCGACGGGGGCGACCGCGGTGGGCTCGTCGGTGCGGCTGCCGCCTTCCTCGCGGTAGTAGTGCGCCTTGGCCTTGGGCTCGAGGTACACGATGTTCGGCGACGCCGGGCTACCGCTCTGCGCGACCAGCTTGCCGGCCGCGTCCTTGACCTCGATGTAGTACTGCATCGACTGGCCCTTCACGACCTCGGCGGGGATGCGGCCGACCAGCTCCTGGAAGCGCGGCTTCATCTTCACGGCGACGAACTCGTCCTTGCCCTGGGGCCGGTAGTAGAGTGACAGCTTCCAGCCCGACTCGTCGGGGACCTGGGCGGCCAGATCGATGGGCTTGCCGGGAGGCGCCTCGTCGAGCGTGACGTGGGTGAACTCGCTCACGCTGGGCTTGCGCGGCTTCTCGACCGGCTTCTCCACGGGCTTCTCGACCGGCTTGGTGGCCACCGGCTCGTCGTCGCTGCTCAGCTCGGTGCGCAGGACGCCGGCGCGGCCGGTCGCGAGCTTCTTGTTGTCCTTGGCCTTGTCGTTGTCAGGCGCTTCCTTGAGGAACTTCTCGTAGTAGTGGAGCGCCAGCGCCTTCTCGCCCAGCTCGTCGTAGACGAGGCCGACATTATAGAGGAGCAGTGCGTTCTTGGACAGCCGGTACGCGAGCTTGAACTCCTCGACGGCGCCCTTCTTGTCGCCCTTGTCGTAGAGCTCGCGGCCCTTGCCGAAGTGCTCCTTGGCCGCTTCGAGCTGCTCTTCCGATGGGGGCGCAGGCTCGGCGGCGCGCGCCAGCGTGGGCGAGCACAGGCTGATGAGAACGGCCGCGCCGAGCGCGGTGCACAGGCTGGTGATACGCAAGCTTCCTCCTGGGATTCGACGACTTACTGGACTGTGATCTGGTCGTACTCTGTCGGCCTGGCTTCTGGCTAACTCTCCGCTAGAACGGGTCGACGATGCCGCCGGCCTTGGGCTTGTCGGCCTTGCCCTTGGCCTTCGGCTTGGGCGCGGCCTTCTTGGCCGCGGGCTCGTCGGCGAACGGATCGGCGATCTTGGAGCCGGGCTTGGCGGCGGCCTTGGGGGGCGCCTTCGGCGCGGCCTTCGGGGTCGCCTTTGGAGCCGCCGCCTTGGCAGCTGCCGGCTTGGGCTTGCTCGCCAGCGGCTCGACCTTGGGCTCGTTGTCCGGCGCGATGGGCGTGAGCGGCTGCACGATCGGCTCGCTCGCGACCTCGGCCGGCGCGGGCGGGGTCACGACCGGCACGGCTGCGGGCGGGTCGGCCACCGGTGCGGCGACCTCGACCGCGGCGGCCGAGGGCACCGGCGCCGGGGTCACGATCTCGGCCGTGACTGGCGTCGGCGTCGCGACGGGCGCGACCACGGCCTGCGGCGCGGGCGTTGGGGCCGGCGCGGCCTTGTCGCCACCGCGCAGGTTGAAGACCAGGAACATGACGGCCGAGCCGCCCAGGAACGCGGCGATGATGAGCGGGTACATGCTGCGGCGCTTGGCCGGCAGGCTCTCGTCCTGGTCCTCGTCGCCGAGTGGCATCACCTCGGCGCGTGCGACCACTTGCGTGGACTCCTGCGCACCCGTCACCAGGATGGGCGCCGTGGATACCGCGGGGCCGCTGGCCGCGCCGATCGCCATCCGCGCCGAGGCCAGCGGCCCCGCGATATCCACGGCGCCCATCCTGGTGACGGGTGCGCAGGAGTCCACGCAAGTGGTCGCACGCGCCGAGGT
>JBKJOI010000345.1:0-9087 GCA_046595695.1 Haliangiales bacterium
TGGCTCCGATCGAGGCGCCCGGCGGGCGCTGGGTCCACGGCGACGGCCTGGTCCGCGGCGACACCTCGCTCGAGAAGCTGGCCAAGCTGCGCCCGGTGTTCGCCAAGGACGGCACGCTCACCGCCGGCAACTCGTCGCCGCTCACCGACGGCGCCGCCGCGGTCCTCGTCATGAGCGAGGAGCGCGCGAAGGCGCTCGGCTACACGCCGCTCGCGCGCTTCGCGAGCTGGTCGTACGTGGGCGTCGATCCCGCGGACCAGCTGCTCATGGGTCCCGCCATCGCCATGCCGCGCGCGCTCGCCGCGGCCGGCTACGAGCTCGGCGACATCGACTTCGTCGACATGCACGAAGCGTTCGCCGCCCAGGTGCTGAGCGTGCTCAAGATGATGGCGTCGGAGGGCTTCTGCAAGACGCGCCTGGGCCTGGCCAAGGCGATCGGCGAGGTCGACCCGGCCCGCTTCAACGTGCACGGCGGCTCGATCGCCCTCGGCCACCCGTTCGGCGCCACCGGCGCGCGCATGGTGACCACCATGGCCAACGAGCTGGCCAAGACCGGCAAGAAGACCGCGCTGCTCGGCATCTGCGCCGCGGGCGGACTGGGCGCCGCGGCCGTGCTCGAGAACGCGTCGTCGTAGCCGCGTTCGTCCTGAGCCACACGCTCCAGGTCGCGCTTGGCCAGCGCGGGTCCTAGACACCCCTTCCAGATCCGGACGCGAGCGCCACGCGTGCGGCTCGCTTCTTGCTCATCCTCGCTGCATGACCGGCTTCATCACCGAGCGCGACTTCACCACTGCAGAATGCGAGTTTCCTGGCATCCAGTGGCTGTACGAGCGGCTCGCGCAGAAGCCCGCGACCTTCCTCGAGTTGGTGTGGCAGTACGAGCGGCAACGCCGCGACACGCCGACGATCCCGGCACCATCCGTCGAGCCAGCCGCACCTGTCCGCTAGTCAGGACACGTGGCCGCCTGTCCGGTCAGCTGTCCAACTCACCCCCACTTACATTTCACAACCCTCTCGCGCGAGCAACGCGTCCGTGCACGTGGGCGACGGCTCTGAGCGCGCACGTCACACTGAGCGAAAACTGCTGCTGCCCCGCGCACCTCGGGCGCGCCAGGAATCTTACTTTCGGCCCGAAAGTAAGATCCTGAACACCGTCCCCGAAAGTAAGATCAGAAGAGGCGTCCCACGAGGGCGGCCACGGCGGTCTCGACACGAAGGATGCGCGCGCCGAGGGAGACGGGCGCGAAGCCGACCTCGCGCAGGGACGCGACCTCGGCAGCGATGAAGCCACCCTCGGGGCCCACGGCCAGCGTCACGGGCGAAGCAACAGCGCGTGGCACCGGGGCCTCGGGCGCGCCCGGATGCGCGACCAGCGTCGCCGATCCCGCCGCGAGGCCGGGCAGCTCGTCGCGCACGAAGGGCACGAAGAAGCGACGCAGGTGCAGCTCGGGCAACACGGTGTCGCGCGCCTGCTCGAGGCCGAGCACGCGCTGCTCGCGCAGGTTGTCCTCGCCGACGCGCGGGCTCGACCAGTAGCCCTTCTCGACGCGCCACGAGTTTATCAGGAAGATGCGCGCGACCCCGAGCGAGGTCGCCGCCGCCACCACCCGGTTCAGCACTTTCGGACGCGGCAGCGCCAGCACCAGCGTGAGCGGCAGCTTGGGCGGCGGCGCGGCCACCAGCGTGACCACCAGCTCGAGCGCCTCGGCGTCGAGCCGCTCGACCCGCCCGCGACCCACCCAGCCGCCCTCGACACCGACGGTGAGCTCGTCGCCGACCCGGGCGCGGTGCACGCGCCGCACGTGCTCGAGCCGCCGGCCCGAGAGCCGCACCCGCGCGGGCGCGACGAAGTCCTCGGCGCCGAGCAGGACCAGGTTCACGCGAGCCCGCGGGGCGGCGTCACTTCGTGGGCTTCGCCCCGACGAGCGTCCGCAGGGTCGAGCGCGCGACCTCCTCGCCGTCGGCGTTGCGCATGCTGACCACGACGTCGTACTCTTGCCGCTCGCTCGAGTCGATGATCGGGCAGTCGCAGATGCCGGTGATCGGGCCGCGCGCCTTCTTGAGGTAGTCGATCGACAGCCCGGCGACGATGAAGCGCGCGTCGTCGGGCAGCGTGTAGCCGACCGCGATGTTGGCGGTCAGCTCGGCCAGGTTCGCCAGCGCGATCGCGTGCACGCACTTCAGGTGGTTGCGCACGGCGCGGCGGTCGCGCAGGACCACCTCCGAGTGGCCACGGCGCAGCTCGGTCACCTGCGCGCCGATGCTGCCGGTGTACGGCGCGGCCAGGCCGACCAGCCGCGAGAACGCGCGCTTGCCGCCAGGGACCCGGTGCAGGCGATCCCAGGCCTCGCGGATGACATTGCGCGGTCTGCGCCCAGCTTTCACCTTCGGCTTCGCGCCGTTCCCGCCGCGCGCGGCCTCGCCCGTGTCTGCGTCCATGCCCGTGCCAGTCTTTGCGCGCACTACTTCTTCGCCAGCGAGCTGCAGGCCGCGAGCATCGCCTCGACCTGCGCCTGGCTGTAGAGCGGACCCTTGGTGTCCTCACAGCTCACCTCGGCGTCGCCCACCTTCCGCGCGGCCAGGAAGTGGTACTCCGGCTTCCCCATCGCGTCGCTCTCGTAGACGATCGCCTCGGCGGTGTCGGTGGTGTACTTCTTCAGCTTGTTGACCGTGTTGCCCTCGATCTCCTTCTTGCGCGCCGCCAGGTCGAGCTTGCCGTTGTGGACCTCGACCTGGAAGCCGTCGCCCGCCTTGATCTCGAGCGCGCCGAAGGCCTCCTTGCACGTGGCACCCTCGGGCGCAGTGATCGTCCAGCCCTTGTAGGCGTCGCCCGCCGCCGAACAGTCGACCGCGACCAGCTTCGTGGGCGCGGCCACCGGCGGCGGCGCAGGCTCGGGCGCCTTGACCTCGTCCTTCCTGGCCTCGGCTCCCGGGGCAGGCGTCTGGGCGGGCGCGGCCTCGTCCTTCTTGCAGCCGCCTCCCAGGCCGGCGACGAGCAGCGAGCCGGAGAGGGAGAGCGCGAGAGTCACGACGAAGAGGGGTCGGGTCATGGCCGGGCATTTTGCCACGAACGCCCGACGCATGGGCCCTGGGGGTAAGATGGCGGCAGCGCCACCGTACGCGGGCGCCGGGGAGTGGGACATGGGCCAGTGGGCCTTTCGCGCGGCAGCCTTGGTCGCGGTCGTGATCTGCGTCGGCTTCGCCGTCTGGACGAACCTACGCCTCGGCGGCACCTCGGCGACCCTGGTCGTGGACGACGCGTTCATGACGCTCTTGCCCGCGCTGGCCGCCGCCGCGTGCCTCCGCCGCGCGCTGCGCCTGCGCGGGCGCGCGCGCCGCTTCTGGGCGCTCTGGGGCGCCTCGTACGCGGCGTTTTCGCTGGGCATGATCTACTGGTCCTACGCGCAGCTCGTCGTCGAGATCCAGCTGCCCTACCCGTCGGTGGGCGACCTCGGCTTCCTGGGCGCGATGGTGCTGAACGGCGCCGCGCTGCTCTACTCGCCCAAGGCGCCCGAGCGGCTGGCGCTGCGGGTGCGTGGTGCGCTCGACGGGCTGATCGTCGCCTCGGCGACCTTCTTCTCGGCGTGGCCGCTGGTGCTCGAGCACATCGCCGAAAAGGCGGGGCAGCCGCCGCTCGCCAAGGCGGTCGGCATCGCCTACGCGACCGGTTACCTGGCGGTGCTGACCATCGTTGTGCTGCAGACCGCCTCGTCGCCGACCACGTCGACACGCTCGTTCCGCGCGCTGGTCGCGTCGCTGGTGTGCCTGACCGCGGTGAACTTCCCCTACGCAAAGCTGTGCATCGACGGCACCTACTACACGGGGCATCCGATCGACGTGTTGTGGATCGCCGCCTTCACGCTGGGCACGCTGGGCGCGCTGGCCCCGGGTGGCGACGCGGTGAGCCTGCGCGGCTCGAGCGCGAGCCGCTGGCACGAGCGCGCGCAGATCGCCCTGCCCTACCTGCCGGTGGCAGTCGCGGGCGCGGTCGCCTTCTGGATGATGCTCACCGCGCAGCGCTTCGACCAGGTCACCGCGTGGACCGGCTGCGTGCTGGTGGTGCTGGTGCTTCTGCGCCAGTACCTCGCGCTCACCGACGTGCGCCAGCGCACCGACGCGCTCTCGGCGGCCAACCTGCGCATCCTCGAGGCCGACCGCGCCAAGAGCCAGTTCCTGGCCGCGATGAGCCACGAGCTGCGCACGCCGCTCAACTCGATCATCGGCTTCTCCGAGGTGCTGGCGACGCGCGTCGGCCCCCAGATCGGCGAGCAGCACGCGCGCTTCCTGCGCCACATCAACACCTCGGGCACACACCTCCTGCGCCTCATCAACGACATCCTGGATCTCTCCAAGATCGAGTCGGGCAAGATGGATCTCATGCCCGAGGCCATCGAGCCGCGCGCCTTCAGCGAGGGCGTGCTCGCGATCGTGCGCGGCATCGCGCAGCCGCGCCAGATCCGCCTGGTGCTCGAGGCGCCCGAGGCGCCCGAGCCGCCGCTGCCCACGTTCGAGGGCGACCCGGTGCGGGTGAAGCAGGTGCTCTACAACCTGCTGTCGAACGCGGTGAAGTTCTCCCCCGACGGCGGCCAGGTGGTGCTCGGGCTGCGCGCGCTGCGCGGCGAGCGCGACGCGCCGGTGCGCGGCGACGCCATCGAGTTCCGCGTGACCGACCACGGCGTCGGCATCGCCGCCGAGGACCACGCGCTGGTCTTCGAGGAGTTCCGGCAGGTCGAGGAGGCCGCGCGCGGCAAGGGCGGCACCGGGCTCGGGCTGGCGCTGGTCAAGAAGCTGGTCGGGCTGCACGGCGGCACCGTGACGGTCCACAGCAGCCTCGGCGAGGGCGCCACCTTCGTGGTCACGCTGCCGCGCGAGGCGACGGCAACGATGAAGGCGGGCGCGGCGGGGGCGTAGGCGCGGAGTACCCTCCGGCGCATGGATCTCGCCCGCCTGCGCACCTTCCAGACCGTCGTCGACAAGCGCAGCTACCGCGCGGCCCACCCGGCCGTCAGCTTCGCGATCGACGTCTCCGACACGCGGCGCGCCGTCGCGGCGCGGCTCGCCGGCGAGCGCGACCTCGCTGATGGGCGCGCGCCTGCCCGATCGGCGTCCGCGCCGAGCTGCGCGCCCGTGTCGCGCGAGAGCCGCGCCGGTGCGGCGCGCCTGCTGACCGTCGACAAGTCGTGGGTTCCTCGGCAAGGCCGTGCTCGGGCTCCCGCTGTTCTGATAGGCTCGGCGCATGCTGCGCCGCTTCGCGCTGCCGCTCGCCACCGCGTTCATCGTGCTGATCCTGGTGTACTTCGCGTTCTTGCGCGCCGCGGCGCACGATCGCGTCGACGAGGGCGAGGGCGCGCCCGCGGGTGCCGCGGCGACCCCGCCCGGCGCGGCGCCGGCCGCGCCTCCGTCAGCCACGCCCGCCGAGGCGCGGGTCAGGCGCGTCGACAAGGCGACTGCCGAGCAGCTGCGCCGTGACATCCAGGCCGCGCGCGAGCGCCGCCGCGTCGCCGCCGCGCCGCGCGCCACGTCCACGGGCAGCGGCGCCGCCGACTCCGCCGCGCCGACCCTCGACAAGGACTACGTGCGTATGCAGGTCCGCGCGCTCCTGCCGCTGCTCGCCGAGTGCTACACGCACGCGCTCGAGCGCGATCCCAAGCTGGCTGGCGAGCTGGTCGTGCATTTCGACATCGTCGGCGAGCCCGAGGTCGGCGGCAGCGTCGACGGCAGCGAGATCGTCACCGAGGGCAGCACCATCACCGACCCCGAGATGCTCGAGTGCGTGCGCGAGACCATGTACGGCCTCGAGCTCGCGGCGCCGCCCGCGGGCGGCATCGTCTCCATCACCTACCCGTTCGCGTTCGCCCCGGACGACGGCGAAGGCAAAGGCCCGGACGCCGGGGCACGCAAGGAAGCCAAGTAGATGTCGGTCCGACGCATCGCGCTCATCTCCACCGGCGGCACCATCGAGAAGACCTACGACGAGCTGTCCGGCGTGCTGAAGAACCAGGTCTCGGTGCTCGACGTGATGCTGGCGTCGCTCGAGCTGCGCGGCGTCACCATCGAGCGCGTGCACCTCATGAACAAGGACAGCCTGGAGATGTCGGCCGCCGATCACACGCTGATCGCCGAGACGGTGCGCGTCCACGCGGCGAGCCACGACGGCGTGGTGGTCGTGCACGGCACCGATCGCCTGGCGGCCTCGGGCGATCGCTGCGTCCAGGTGATCGGCACGCCGCGGGTGCCGGTCGTGCTGACCGGCGCGATGCGCCCGTACGAGCTGCGTGCCACCGACGCGCTGCAGAACCTGATCGAGGCGCTCCTGGCCGTGCAGCTGGTCGCGCCCGGCGTCTACGTGGCCATGCACAACGTCGTCCTGCAGTTCCCCGGCGTCGTGAAGGACCGCGAGCTGGGCACGTTCACGAAGCCCGCCTGACCGGCGGCGCGCCCGCGACGCGGCGCGCCCCGGGTGGCACGCGGCGCGTGAGACAGTAAGATGCGCACGATGACGGCCGATACGCAGGGCGGCGCCGCTCCGATCACCTTCTACTTCGACTTCATCTCACCGTACGCGTACCTCGCCTGGTGCAAGCTGCCCGAGCTCGCAGCACGGCACGGCCGCCGGCTCGACGCATGCCCGGTGCTGTTCGCCAGCATACTGGCGACCCTGGGCACGCGCGGCCCGGCCGAGGCGCCGGCGCGGCGCGGCTATCTCGTGAAGGACCTGCTGCGTCGCGCGCACGACCTGGGCGTGCCATTCACGCTGCCACCCGCGCACCCGTTCAACCCGCTGCTCGCGCTGCGCGTGGCCGCGCTCGCCATGACCGAGGCGCAGCGGGCGCGCGTGATCACGCTGCTCTACGACGCGACCTGGAGGACCGGCGAGGGCATCGACGGCGCGGCGCTGGTCGAGCGCGCGCTCGCGCCGCTGGGCGAGAGCGTCGCCGCCGGGCTGATCGCGCGCGCCGGGGCGCCCGAGGCCAAGCAGCCCGTGCGCGCCCACACCGACGCGCTGCTGGCCGCGAGCGGCTTCGGCGTGCCGACCATGATCGTCGACGGCGAGCTGTTCTTCGGCTCCGACGCGCTGCCCTGGCTCGACGCCTTCCTGCGCGGCGATGATCCGGCGGCGCGCGGCGCCGCGCTGATCGAGCGCTGGCGCGACCTGCCAGCGACCGCGCGCCGTCCAGGTACGTAGATGGCGCGGCTGTCGCGGCGCGGCTTCCTGCTCGCCGGCGTGGGCGCGGCCGGCCTGGGCGGCGCGCTCCTGGCGCTGCGCGGGCTGAGCCGACGCTCGCTCGGAACCGGCGCCGCGCGTGGACTCTACGGGCCGCTCGTGCCGGATCCGCGGAAGGTGCTCGACTTGCCCGAGGGCTTCTCCTACCGCGTGCTGCAGCAGCGCGGCGAGCTCATGTCCGATGGCTACCGCGTGCCCTGGGAGCCCGACGCCATGGCCTGCTTCCCGGGCCGCGATGCGTCGGAGATCGTGCTCATGCGCAACCAGGAGTGCGCGACCGACCGGCGCACCGGCCCATACGCGACCGGGCAGCTCCCGCCCTCGGAGGCCTACGATCCGCGCAGCATGGGCGGCGTCACCCGCCTGGTGCTCGACGCGCGCAGCTTCGAGCTGCGCTCGTCGAACCTCGTGCTCGCCGGGACGTTGCGCAATTGCGCGGGCGGCCCGAGCCCGTGGGGATGGATCACCTGCGAGGAGACCACCGTGGACGGCCACGGCTTCGCCTTCCTGTGCGCGCCCGACGCCGAGCGCGTACAGCCGCCGCGCCGCCTCGACGGCTACGGCCGCTACCGCCACGAGGCCGCGGCGATTGACCCCGCGACCTTCGTCGCCTACCTCACCGAGGATCAGAGCGACGGTTGCCTCTACCGCTTCGTGCCCGAGGCGCGCGGGCGGCCCTTCCACGGCCGGTTGCAGGCGCTGGCGGTGGACGGACGACCCGGCTTCGACACCGGGACCGGGCTCGCGCCCGGCGACGTGCTCGACGCGCGCTGGATCGATCTCGACGAACCGGCGCCGGCCCGGGACGTTCTGCGCGCGCGTGCCCGCGCCGCCGGGGCCGCGCGCGTCGTGCGCGGCGAGGGCGCCTGGTGGGCCGCCGGGTCGTGCTGGATCGCGGCCAGCGCGGGCGGCCCGGCAGCCGTGGGGCAGATCTTCCGCTACACGCCGCTCGGCCCCGATCGCGGCGCGCTCGAGCTGTTCGCGCAGGCCGACGGCAGCGATCGGCTCGACATGCCCGACAACCTGACCATGGCACCGTGGGGCCACCTGTACGCCTGCGAGGACGGCAGCGGCGAGAACCACCTGCGCGTCTTCACCCCCGACGGGCAGGTGTGGGACTTCGCGCGCAACGCGCACTCGGACAGCGAGCTCGCCGGCGTGTGCTTCGCGCCCGACGCGCGCGCGCTGTTCGTGAACCTGCAGCACGACGGCCTGACCCTGGTGGTGACCGGGCCGTTCGAGAGCGGCCTGGTCTAGATCGCCGATCTTGATCCTCGAAAGGTCGTCGCGCGCTGAGCTTGATCGCCCGACGTAGTGAGGGCTTCCGCTTCTCGCGCGCGTAGGCGCGAAGAAAGGGACCCACGTGCGGGAGCAAAGATCGCGAATCGAGGACAGAGGGCAGTCGTGCCAGGACGTCGTCGGTTCACACGACGGGGACCCTCGTGGGGCCTTTTGGAACCCGTTACTCATGTGTCCCCGATGCAACAGTGTGAGTCCTGGACACATGGGTAACGACCTCGCCGAGGACCACAATGAGGGGAAGCGCGGCACATCTGCCGCGATCGCGCCGCCGGACCAGGTCTAACTTTAGAGCACGGGGTAGCGGTCGACCAGCACGCGCGTGTCGAGGCCCATCTCGCGCAGGCCCGGGATCCAGACCTCGTCGATGGCGCGGCGGTAGAGCGCGTACTCGTCGCGCGCCGACATCCAGCCGTGCGCCTCGGCGAGCGGCCGCTCCGCCGGTGCGACGCCGGGCGCGGGCAGCGCGCGCGGGTCGCCGAACATGGCGGCGGTGAGATCGTCGAAGAGCGGCACGAGCTCGCGCTGCAGGAGCTCGCGCATCTCGCTCGCCTTGGCGCCCG
>JBKJOI010000314.1:0-3487 GCA_046595695.1 Haliangiales bacterium
GCTGGAGCGGATCGTGATCGTGGGCCGGGCGACGCCCGGTGGGCCCTGGACCGACGCCGCCACCTCGGCGCGCGCCGGCGACGGTGCCGAGCTGGCGGTCGTGGGCGTCGCGCGCGCGGGCCGGCAGGTCGTCCATGTCGTCGACGACGGCGTCGCGCCGCTCGAGCTGGGCGGTAAGCAGGTCGGCGCAGGGGCGCGGCGCGGCTGGGACACGCTCGGCGACGGCGTCACGGTGCGCTGGTCGACGGTCGAGCCACACGCGTGGCGGCAGGGCCCGACGCCCGCCGAGAACGGCGCGAGCACGGCGTACTACACGAACGTGGTCAGCGGCGGCCCCGAGCACGGGCGCTGGCTGGGCTACGACCACGTGACCTACTTCGAGACGCCGCTCGGTGCGTTCGAGGCCGGCGCGAAGGCGCGGCGGCGCGCGGCCACGGCGCACCCGCCCCGCGCCGAGGACGACGTCCACGGCGGCCTGGGCACGCTGCGCTACAAGGTCGAGGTCAGCGTCGGCGCGGGCGCCGCGGCGCGCGCCTTCGCGTCACCCGGCGCCGAGGCGGTCGACCAGTTCGGCGTGCTGCCGAAGGTGCACCGCGTCTCCATCCGTAAGGACGACACCACGCTCGGCTGGCTGACCGCGTACTTCCTGGTGCCCGAGGTCTTCGGCTCGGCGGGCCCGGGCAAGAACCATCAGACCGAGCGCTGGGTCGGCGCTGACTGTGCCGACGTGTTGGTCGGGGCGCGGCGCGCGCAGGGCTTCGCGAAGCTGCCGTACACCAGCGTGAAGGGGCTGCCCGCGTACACGCGCCAGGTGTGGGGCACCGTCGAGCTCGACGCGAGCGGCGCGGTCGTCGCCGGCGGCGCGGGCATCCCCGAGGGCGTGCAGGCGGGTGACATCGTGCGCATCGACTACGCCGGGCCCTACGGCGGTCACACGCCGCGCCGCTGGGACCACGTCGCCCTCGTCTACGAGGACCGCTCGGATCCCGCGGGCCCCACGCGCGGCGACGCCGACGGCCGCCTCGACCGCTTCGACCTGGTCGTGCACATGGGCCACCCGCGGCTCGTCGTCGAGCCGCTCGGCGAGCAGCTCCCGGCGAAGCTCGACGTGCTGCGCTGGAAGGGCGACTGACGGGGCGAGCTCTCCGAGGCCGCCATATCCTGGTGCCGCAGGCGGGCGGGGGCGCCGCATTCCTGACCGGCCAGGATCCTGGCACCGGTGTCGCACCTTCGCCGCTTCGGCCGGAGTCGCGGCTCGCCTCCACGCCCAAGTCATCGGAATTACCCGCTTCCCTTCGTGGCGCGTCGGTTGCAGCCTGTCCGGCCACGCCATGTCCCGATCTGCCGTCCTGCTCCGACTCCTGCCACTCCTTGCCGCCGTCGTGCTGTCCATGGCGTCGGCGCCGCCGCCGACGTACAGCAGCCGACGCGCCGCGTTCGTGCCGCAGAACGCCCCGCAGATGCGCAGCGGCGCGCCCATGGAGACGCGCGCCGAGCTGACGCTCGCGGCGCCCGGCGCGGCCAGCCTGGGCGCGCCCGAAGCGGGCGACAGCAGCACCCCCGGCCTCGAGCTGCCGCGCTGGTCGCTGAGCGGCGCCGGCCGTCTGCGCCTGCGGCCGGGCCTCGACGTGGGCCTCGTCTACGAGCGCGGCAGCGCCGAGGAGACCTACGAGCTCGCCGACGACCAGCCCGACGTGCACGGCGGCGACACCTACGGCTACGGCCTGAGCTTCATGGGCAGCTTCTACAGCAGCGTCGAAGGCCTGCGCTTCTCGGTGGGCATGGACCTCCTGACCTACTCGTTGCCGTTCGTCGAGTACCGCACGTGCGTCGAGAACTGCGAGGGCGTGCCGACCAACGAGGTGATCTCGGGGCGCACGCGCGTGCCGGTGATCTCGTTCGCCTTCCTGCCCAGCTGGAAGAGCGGGCGCTGGACGTACTTTGCCGGCCTGACCGCGCGCAACCAGCCGACGGTCGATCGGGGCGGCACCGAGATCGGCGCGAACGACGGCGACGTCTCGATGGGCGAGTTCAACGTGATGGTCAGCGCCGGCGCCGAGCTCGCGATCGGGCACGGCGTGCGCGCGCTAGCGATGGTCTACCAGCCCTTCGAGTCGGACCCGGTCGACTATGCGCCGACCTTTGCGGTCGGGCTGACGTACGCGTTCGGGAAGCCGAAGCCGGCGGCGGCGAGCTACGGAGCGCCGCCGCCCGCGGCGGCCGTGGCGCCACCCGCCGAGGCCGAGCGCAAGCGCGACGCCAGGTAGGCGTCGACCGTGCGCGCGACGCGCCGGCCCTCGGCGATCGCCCAGACCACGAGCGACTGACCGCGCGCCATGTCGCCGGCGGCGAACACGCCGGGCACGGCGGTGGCGCCCAGGCGACCGGTGAACGAGCGGTCGGTCGCCACGTTGCCGCGCGCGTCGAGCGGCAGCGCCAGCTGCGCGACGATCGACGTGGTCACCGGGCCGGTGAAGCCCATGGCCAGCAGCAGGAGGTCGCACGGGATCTGCAACTCGGTGCCGGCGATCGGCGTGGGCCGCCCGTCCTTCATCTCGATGCGCATGGCCTCGATCGACTTGATGCGGCCGTGGTCGCCGTGGATGCGCGTGGTCATGACGCCGAAGTCACGGGCGCCGCCCTCTTCGTGCGACGACGAGGTGCGCAGGATGAACGGCCACTCGGGCCACGGGTTCTTGGCCGAGCGCTGCGAGGGCGGCAGGGGCATGAGCTCGAGCGAGGTCACGCTCGCCGCGCCGTGACGGTGCGAGGTGCCGATGCAGTCGGAGCCGGTGTCGCCGCCGCCCAGCACGACCACGTGCTTGCCGGTGGCCATGATGGACACGCTGTCGGGGACGGTGTCGCCGGCGACGCGCTGGTTCTGCTGGACCAGGAACTCCATGGCGAAGTGCACGCCCGCGAGCTCGCGCCCGGGGACCGGCAGGTCACGTGGCTTCTCGGCGCCGCCCGCGAGCACGATCGCGTCGAACTGCGCGCTCAGCTGCTCGCCGGTGATGTCGACGCCCGCGTTGACGCTGGTGCGGAAGATGACGCCCTCGGCCGTCATCTGCTCGATGCGGCGATCGATGAGGTGCTTCTCCATCTTGAAGTCGGGGATGCCGTAGCGCAGCAGGCCGCCGATGCGGTCGGCCTTCTCGAGCACGGTGACCTGGTGGCCGTGGCGCGCCAGCTCCTGCGCGGCGGCCAGACCGGCCGGGCCCGAGCCGATGACGACCACGCGCCGCCCGCTCGCTACCTTCGCGAGGCGCGGCGTGACCAGGCCCTCTTCCCAGGCGCGATCGGCGATGTGCCGCTCGACGTTCTTGATGGTGACCGGCTCGTTGTTGATGTTGAGCACGCAGGCCGCCTCGCAGGGCGCCGGGCACACGCGGCCGGTGAACTCGGGGAAGTTGTTCGTCTTGTGCAGACGTTCGATCGCGTCCTTCCACCGGCCATGGTAGACGAGGTCGTTCCATTCCGGAATGAG
>JBKJOI010000528.1:0-4301 GCA_046595695.1 Haliangiales bacterium
GGCGCGTGGATGCGGCACCGCACCCCGGTGGCGTCAGCGAGCTGCGCGCCCGATGCCGCGACCTTCGACCTCATCGGCCCCGACGGCGTGGCGCTCCTGCGCACGCGTCCGGATCCCGTGGCGGGCGGCGCGATCGCCCGCGACGCCGCCGGGCGGCCGTTCGCGACCGCGCGCCCCGAGCCTGATACCCCCGCTCGGCGCGGCGCCGGCACCGGCACCGGCCCCGCGCCGCTCGTGATCCGATCACGCGACGGCGCGATCGTCGCCACGGTGCACGGCACGCACGACGCGCGCGCCGCGCTGCTGCTGGCGGTCGCGCCGCTGCCGCCCGAGCTGCGCGCGCTGCTCGCGGTCTACGCGCTCGAGCACGCGGCGAAGTAAGCCAGCTACACCGGCACCGCCATCGGCATCGGCATCGGCATCGGCGGCAGCACCGCGGTCTCGCGCACGCGTCCGCGCGGACGCTTCTCCGTCTCGGTCGGGTCCTCCTCGTCGTCCTCCTCGGCGACCAGGGCGTCGACGACATCGTCGATCATGGCCACGGGCATCACCGCGGGCATCGCGGCCTTGCCGAGCGGCCGCACCGGCACGTCCCTCAGGGCCTCGAGCGGCCGCTCGACCGAGACCGAGTCCTGCGAGATCACCGACGGTAGCGCCGGCAGATCCAGGCCGAAGACCTCGAACATGGAGCGCTGCTCGGCGCTCAGGCCATCCATCTTCACGGTGAGCTCGCGCGCGGGCACGAACAGCTCCTCGCGGCGACCGTTGCCCAGCTCGCGCTTGAGCGACAGCTCGGTGGGCGCGGCGCTGCGCCGGCGAATCTCGCGCGCCAGCGGCGCGACCGCGTCGACGAACAGCGCGGCGAGCGCGCCCGGGCGCTCGATGGCCGCGAGCGGCTTGCCCATGGCCACCGCCGAGGCGAGCCGGCCACGTCGCTTCTCGAGGTCGCGCATGGTCTCGGCGATGCGCCGCCACAGGCGATCGAGCGAGGTCGCGTCGGCGCCGTCGACGACCACGACCGGGCCCTCGGCACCGCCGCCGCTCATCATCCGCCGCACCGCCGGACACGGGCCGTCCACGGAGCGGATCACGATCTCGAGGCCCTCGGAGGGACCCTTCAGGCTCTTGCGCAGCACCAGGCAGGTGCGCTCGGGCGAGACCTCGACCTCGGTGACGAACCAGCGATCGAGCCGCTCGGCGACCCGGCCGGCGCTGCGGAACATCCCGCCGTCCGACGGCAGCCGCACGACCACGTCGCGCGCGAGCCCTGCCACCTTCACGCCGTGCGCCCACAGGTGCGACGCCGGGACATCCAGATCGAGCACGGCCTCGAGGCCGCCGGGCGCGGTGCCCTTCACCTGCGCCATCGCCACCTGCTCGCCCGCGCCGGCGCGCCAGCGCAGCCGCCAGATGGTGCCGGGCAACTGCCGCCTCGACAGCAGGCTCTCGACGATCTTGGGCACCTGCGCGCGCCGCTCGTCCATATCGCGCTCGGCCATGCGCAGCGCGTCATCGCGGCGGCTCGTGCACTCGCCGCGCGCGTTCTCGAGCACGCCGCGCGCCGCCTGCAGCGCCCGCGACGCCACCCGCGCCGCCTGCGGCACTTCCTGATCGCCGAGGGCGCCCTCGAAGGCGCGGCCGAGCGAGGCCGCGAGGCCTTCGATCCGCACCTGCTCGCGCGTGGACTCGCGGCGCGCCTCTTCGGCGCGCTCCTTGGCGGCCGCGATGGCGCCGTCCACCTTGAGCAGCGCGACCGCGGCCTCGGTCACATCGCGGAGGGTGTCGAGAAAGTTCTCGTCGAGGGGGAACGGAGTCGAGTCGCCGTAGAGGTACGCCATGGTGGAACTCCTCGACCCTGGTGAAGCAACCGCTGTGCCACCCGGCCAACAAGTAATCTTCGCGTGTTTCCAATAACTTGCGCCCATGCACACACACCTTTCACGACTCCTCGCCGAGGACCGCCGCCCCGAACCCGAGGACCGGACTCCACAGGCAGACAAACTGCAGGATCTGCACAGGGGTCGACGGACCCGGTTGCACGCGGGACGGAAAACGTCTATCAATACCTGCTTTTTACCTTCGCAAGAATCGAGCTGAAAGACATGTCGCGCTACGAGTACCAGGGCCCGCGTCGCAAGGACGTTCGTAACCTCGCCATCATCGCTCACGTCGACCACGGCAAGACCACGCTGGTCGACGGACTGCTTCATCAGGCCGGCACGTTCCGCGAGAACGAGCAGGTCGCCGATCGGGTCATGGACTCGAACGATCAAGAGCGCGAGCGCGGCATCACGATCCTCGCCAAGTGCACGGCGATCACGTGGAAGGGCATCCGCTGCAACCTCGTCGACACCCCCGGCCACGCCGACTTCGGTGGCGAGGTCGAGCGCGTGCTCGGCATGGTCGACTCGGTGCTGCTGCTCGTCGACGCCTACGAGGGCGCGATGCCGCAGACGCGCTTCGTGACCAAGAAGGCGCTCGCCCTGGGCCTGCGCCCGATCATCGTCATCAACAAGATCGACCGCCCCGGCTGTGACCCCGACGGCGCGCTCAACGCGGTCTTCGACCTGTTCGTGGCGCTCGGCGCCACCGACGAGCAGCTCGACTTCCCGGTGATCTACGCCTCGGGCCGCGAGGGCTTCGCGATCCGTCACCTCACCGACGAGCGCACCGACCTGGGCCCGCTGCTCGACCTCATCGTCGAGAAGGTGCCGCTGCCGCCCGGCGACGTCGACGCGCCGCTCAGCATGCAGGCCGCCACGCTCGCGTACGACGACTACCTGGGCTACCTGGCCATCGGCCGCGTCGAGACCGGCAAATGCAAGACCGGCGACCGCGTGATGGTCGCGCGCCTCGACGGCAAGAAGGAAGAGTTCCGCGTCCAGAAGGTGCTCGGCTTCCAGGGCCTCAAGCGCTTCGAGCTGGCCGAGGCCGCCGCCGGCGACATCGTCGCCATCACCGGCATGCAGGAGCTCAACGTGGGCGAGACCATCACCGAGATCGAGCGGCCGCGCATCCTGCCGCCGCTGTCGGTCGACGAGCCGACCATCTCGATGGAGTTCATGGCCAACGACGGCCCGTTCTCGGGCACCGAGGGCAAGTACGTCACCTCGCGCAACCTGCGCGATCGCCTGTACCGCGAGGTCAAGTCCAACGTCGCGCTGCGCGTCGAGGACACCGTGGACCCCGGCATCTTCAAGGTCTCGGGCCGCGGCGAGCTGCACCTCTCGGTGCTGATCGAGAGCATGCGTCGCGAGGGCTTCGAGCTGTGCGTGTCGCAGCCGCAGGTGATCTTCCATAGCGACCCGGTCAAGGGTCGCCAGGAGCCCTACGAGGAGGTCGTCGTCGACGTCGAGGACACCTACTCGGGCCCCGTGATCGAGGAGCTCGGTCGGCGCGCCGGCAAGATGCAGGAGATGCATCCGTCGGGTCAGGGACGCGTGCGCATGGAGTACCTCGTGCCCGCGCGCGGCCTCATCGGCTACCGCTCGCAGTTTCTCACTGACACCCGCGGGACCGGCGTCTTCTACCACCAGTTCGCGCACTACGGCGACTACGCCGGCGACCTGCGCGGCCGCCTGAACGGCGTGCTCATCGCCCAGGACCCGGGCGAGACCAACGCCTACGCGCTGTTCTACCTGCAGGAGCGCGGCACCATGCTCCTCGGGCCGTCGCAGAAGGTTTACCCGGGCCAGATCGTCGGCATCCACCAGCGCGACAACGACCTGCTCGTGAACCCTTCGAAGAAGAAGGCGCTGAACAACATCCGCACCACGGCCGCCGACGAGAAGCTCGTGCTCACGCCGCCGCGCCTGCTCACCCTCGAGGCCGCGCTCGAGTTCATCAACGACGACGAGCTGGTCGAAGCCACGCCCAAGTCGATCCGCGTGCGCAAGCGCGTCCTCGATCACAACCTGCGCAAGCGCTCCGAGAAGGCCTCGTAAGCCTTCGTTCGGCGCTCGGCTGCCGGCCCTGCTGCTCCTACTGGCGCGGCAGGTCGGCGAGCGGCGTCGCCGCGTTCAGGTACTTGGCGAGCTTCTCGGTCAGGTACGTCTTGGCCTTGCCGCGCCACAGGAAGCCGGGATCCTCGCCCTGGAAGTGGACGGTGTCGCCGTTGAACGTGACCGAGCCGCGGATGGTCACGACCAAGTACTTGCCGTTCACCGAGGCCTTCTCGCCCGACTCGTCCCAGGTCACGTGGATCCCGTGCCGGTTGCCCAGGTACTCACCGAGCGCCGCGACGCGCGCCTTGGCCTCGTCGACGGTGAGGTCGTGCTTGTACTCGATCTGCATGAGCTCTC
>JBKJOI010000822.1:0-6860 GCA_046595695.1 Haliangiales bacterium
GCTCGCCAGCGCCGACGGCGCCACCGTGTTCCTCGCCGAGATCGGCGAGCTGCCGCTCCTGCTGCAGGCCAAGCTCCTGCGCGTGATCGAGGACGCGCAGGTGCTGCCGGTCGGCGCGCTGAAGGCGCGCGCGATCGACGTGCGCTTCGTCGCTGCCACGAACCGCGACCTGCGCATCGAGATCGAGGCCGGCCGCTTCCGTCGCGATCTGTACTACCGGCTGAACGGCGCCACCCTGTACGTCCCGCCGCTGCGCGAGCGGCCCATCGAGATCGAGCTGATGGCGAATCGCTTCATCGCCATGGCCTGCCGCCGGCTCGAGCAGCGCGCGGTCACGCTGTCGGCGCCCGCGTTGGCGTGGATGCAGCGCTACGCCTGGCCGGGGAATGTGCGCGAGCTGCGCAACCTGATCGAGCGCGCCGTGCTGCTGAGCGGCGGTGCGCCGATCGGTCTCGAGCACCTGCCGCTCGATCGCATGGACGATCCGGGTGTGGCGGCGTTCGCGCCGGTGCGCGGGGCGGGCGTGGCCAGCGCGCTCGCTGCTGCCACGGTCGGTGCGGACGCTGCCCTCGTGGATACCGACACCGACGAGCGTGCGCGAGTGCTCGCCGCGCTGGCGCGCTGCAACGGCAACCAGACGCGCGCCGCGCGCCTGCTGGGTATCGCGCGCAGCACGCTGGTCAAGCGCCTCGATGCCTTCGCCGTGCCGCGGCCGCGGAAGGCGTGAGCCGTGCGCTGCCCGTCATGCCAGCGCCGGCTGCTGCCGACCGTCGCTTGCCCCGTGCACGCGGCCGCGCCGCTGGTCGTGCACGCGGCCCCCGCGGCTGACGCGCCGCCTGTCGACGGGCTCGTGCTCGGCGAGTTGCTCGGCGGCGGCGGTTTCGGCCTGGTGTTCGCGGCGCGCGAGCAGGGCTCGGGTCGCGAGCTGGCGCTGAAGCTGGGCAACGGCGACGGCGGCGCGAGCTGGCGCGCAGGCCGCGAGGCCGCCGCGCTGCGCCGGCTGGGGCCGCCGGTGACGCCGGCGCTGCTCGGCGAGGGCCGGCTGGCCGACGGACGACCGTACCTGCTCATGGAGCGCCTGTACGGAGAGACGCTCGCCGAGACCATGGCGGCCTTGCCCGGCGACGGCGCCGCGCCGCGCGCGCTGGTCTGTACGCTGGCGCTCGCGCTCGCCGGCCTGCTCGAGCGCGTGCACGCGCTCGGGCTGGTGCATCGCGATCTGAAGCCCGAGAACGTGTTCGTGCTGGCCGGCGCGAGCGGCGTGCGATTGCTCGACTTCGGGCTGGCGTGCCGCGCGGGTGAGGCCGCCGAGCCGGAGCCGGGGCCCTCGAGCGACGAGCTGAGCGCCACGCGTACCGGCGCCGTGCTCGGCACCGCCACGTACATGGCGCCCGAGCAGTGCGCGGGCGCACGTCACGTCGATGCGCGCGCCGATGTGTACGCGCTCGGCGTGCTGCTCCACGAGCTCCTGGCCGGCCGGCCGCCCTTCGCCGGCAGCGACGCCGAGCAGCGCGCGGCGCATCTGGCGCGCCGTCCGCCGTCGCTCGGGCTGGGCACGGTCGACGATGTGCTCGCGAGGTTCCTCGCCAAGCGACCCGAGGCACGCTGGCCGGATGCGCGCGCCGGCGCCTTCGCGCTCGTGGCCGCGCTGGGCACGTCCGTGCCGGCGCTCGTGCCCGGCGTGCCCGGCATGCCCGCCGTGCCCGGCGTGCCCGGAGCCTCGGCCCTCGGCCCGAGCGGACGCGCGGCCGCCGCGTCGGCGAGCGCACCGCGGCTGGTCGCCATGCTCGGCGTGCGCTCGTCGCTGCCGCTGCCCGAGCTTGCCGAGCTCGCGGCCGCCGACGGTGGCGGCGTGGCGCGCGTGCGCGACGACGGCTACCTGCTGCTGTTCCGTCACCCCTCGCCGGTGCAGGCGGCCAAGGCGGCGGCACGCGTCGCGGCGCGCGTGCACGCCGTCGACCGCGGCGGCCGGCAGGTGGTGCACGTCGCCGAGCTGCGCGTGCGCGAGGCCGCGCGCGGCGTGGTCGCGAGCGGCGCCGCGCTCGATGCGCCGGCCTGGTGGCCGGCGCCGCCGGGCGTGGGCACGCAGCTCACGCGCGAGGCCGGCGAGTTGCTGGGCAGCGAGGCGACTGACCTCGCGGCCGCCGCGCCCACCCTGGCCGAGGGCACCCTCGCGCCGGCCGTGCCACCACCGCTCCTCGGCCGCGAGGCGCTGCTCGCCGCCGTGCTCGCCCAGGCCGCGGCGGTGTTCGCGGCGCGCACGCCCGCGCTGACCACACTGCTCGGCGACACGGGAAGCGGCAAGACGCGCCTGCTCGCGGCCATCGCCGACGCGCTGCCCGCGAATGTTCGCCGCTTCGATCTGCCGCAGGCGCTGGCGCGTGCAGACGAGCGCGCGGCCGCGGCCGCGGCGGGGGCGTCCCGACGCGATCGCGCGCACGCGCTCGCCGGCGAGCTCACCGCCGCCGCGGCCGCCGGTCCGCTGCTCATGCTCGTCGACGACGCGCACCGCGGCGAGGCCATCCTCCTCGATGCCGTCGAGCTCGCGACCATGAGCCACGACCTGCCGCTGTTCGTCGTCGCGGCCGCGCATCCCTCCCTGCTCGAGCACCGCCCGCTGTGGGGCGAGCGTGCGCAGGCCGGCCAACGCCACGTGCTAGGCCCGCTCGACGAGCGCGCCGCGCGCGCGCTCATGACCGCGCTGCTCGCCCCGCTCGACGTCGTGCCCGAGCAGGCGCTCGAGCGCCTGCTGGCCGCGGCCCAGGGTGTGCCGCTGGTCATGGTCGAGCTCGCCGACGCCTTGCGCGCCGCCGGGGCCATCCGCCGCCACACTGGCATGGACGGCCACTACCTGGCCGTCGACGATCTGCTCGAGGTGTCGGCGACGCCGCTGGGGCGCCGGCTGGCGGAGCGCGCGCTCGCGGTGCTCTCGCCCCAGCTCGCGGCGTTCGCCCAGCTGTGCGCGGTCGCCGGTGAGGAGCTGGACCAGGCCGAGCTGGCCGCGGCTCAGGCCGAGCTCCCCGCCGGTGTGCCCGCCGCCAGCCTCGACGCCGGCGTCGGTCTCGACCGGCTCGCGCGCGCCGGCCTGCTCGCGCGTGTCGCCGGTGGCGGGCATCGCTTCCGCAGCCCGCTCGTGCGTGAGGCCGTCGAGGCCGCGGCGGCGGCGCCGGCGCGTGCGCAGGCGCACCGCGCGCTGCTCGGGCTGCTCGCCCGCCTCGCCGATCCGCCGCTCGAACGCATCGCGCGGCACGCGGCGGCCTGCGGCGAGCGCGAGCGCGCCTGCGCGGCCTACCAGGCGCGCGCCGAGGCGCTGCGCGCGCGCCACCAGTACGTCGAGGCCGACGCGTGCTACAGCGCCGCGCTGCGCGAGCTCGCGCCCGACACGAGCGCGGTGCGCGCGCGCCTCCTGGCCGGCCGCGGCAGCGTGCGCTACCGCGCGCAGCGTCTGCACGAGGCCGGCGAGGATCTGCGCGCGGCGCTCGCGCTCGCCGAGGAGGTCGGCGACCGGGTGCTCGCCGTGGAGCTCCTGCTCGAGCTCGCCACTGTCGACGACTGGTGCGATCGCTGGCAGGCCTCGGCAGAGCACGTTGCCCGCGCCGGCAAGCTCCTGACCGGAGGCCCTGACGCGGGCCTGGCCTGCCGCCTGGCCACCGCGCGCGCGCGCACGCGCTATCGCGAGCAGCGTCCCGACGCCGTCGACGCGCTGGCCGCGGCCGCGCTCGAGGCCGCTCGCGCCGGCGAGCACGAGGCGCACGTCATCGCGCTCATGCTGCTGGGCCCGGCGCTGGTCGTGCTCGGCGAGCTCGAGCGCGCCGAGACCGTGTTCGCCGAGATCATCCGCGCGTGCGAGGCCACCGGCGACACCCTGCACCTGTGCAGCGCCTACAACGTGCGCGGCTGGATGTGGATCAAGCGCGAGGCTTTCGAGCGCGCGCTCGACGACCGGCGGCGCGCCACCGCGCTCGCTCGCGAGCTCGGCAACGCGGCCATGGAGCGCTCCTGCGCCTACAACCAGGCCGAGATGCTGCTGTGGTGCGGCGACACCGGCGCGGCGCTGCCGCTCGCGCGCCGTGCGCAGGATCTGCAGCGACGGTTCATCGGCGCCACCGCGGTCGACGGCCTGCTGGTCGCGCGCATCCTGATCGCGCGCGGTGAGCACGCGACAGCCGCCGCCGAGCTGGCCGCCGCGCGCGGTCAGGACGAGGGCGAGCTGCAGCCGATGATGCGCATGCACTTCGACCTCGTGGCCACGGCCTCGAGCGCGGCCGCGCCCTCCGCGGCCTGGGACGCGCTCGTCGCCGCCGCGACCGAGGTGAACAGCATCCACGAGCTCTTCGAGGTGCTGCACGTCGCGATCGTGGCCGCGCTCGCCCACGCTGATCTCGACCAGGCGGAGCGGCGGCTGGTGTCCGCGCGCGCGGCGGCCGTGGGGTCGCCGATGTGGCGCGAGAGGTTTGCGCGCCTGCAGGACAAATTGACCGGCCTGCGTTCGTAAGTCTCCAGGAGTGAAGGGAAATGTGCAGATGCATCGTTCGCACCAAGGTTTCAGCGCTTGTTTCCGGCGGAAGGCCGTATCAACGTCTCCAGTTCGCATCTCGGGGGGAAGCTCGATGACGATGTCGGCCCGGTTCATGGTACTGGCAGGGGCGTTGCTGATCAGCAACGTCGCCTGCGCGATCGACGAGTCGCCGCTCGCGGGCAGCCGCGCGGCGTCCTCGACCAGCAACCAGCTCGCGACCAACCAGCTCGCGACCAACGCGCTCACCACCAACCAGCTCGCGACCAATCAACTAGCCACCAACCAGCTCGCGACCAACCAGCTCGCGACCAACGGCCTCACCAGCGGCGAGCTCGCCGATCCCGAGGTCGTGCACGCCATGGAGGATCCGGGCGCGCGCGAGGTCATGCGCTACCTGGTCTCGTGCGCGCTCGCGCCCGACATGCAGGTCACCTGGACGAGCAAGTTCACCGGCCTGCGCGAGACCTGGAACGGCGGCCTCTCGTTGTGCCCCGACTGGTTCTTAGGGCCGCTCTCGCTCGCCTGCCAGGAGCGGGTCTCGGCGTGCCTGCTGGCGCGCAACAACGCCTTCGGCACGAGCGTGCTGTTCTCGATGCGCGGCCGCGTGGCCAGCGGCGACGCCATCGAGCTCGGCCGCGAGGTCGCGCCGCACACCAAGCGGCCGGGCACCCACGACGACGTGCTCAGCTTCATCGAGTGCGCCCCGGGCACGCCCGGCGTGCAGCCCGACTGCGGCTGGCAGCCGGCCCAGATCGGCCGATGTACCCCGCACGCCAAGGTGCACATCGCGGCCGGCAACACCTTGGCGGGTAGCTGTCAGGGCGACGTGCTCGGCCAGTCTGCGGGCGACACGGTGCTGCGCGTCTGCGACGGCACCAGCGGCTGTGATCCCGGGGACCCGCGCGTCCTGGGCGAGAACGACGACGCCTGCGGCCAGGTGGAGCCCTCGCTGTCGTTCGCGTGTCCCGAATCGGGCTACTTCAGCGTGATGATCGGAGCCGCCATCACCGGCAAGCTGCGCAAGGGCCGAGCGGGTGCGAGCAGCGACGAGCGCCTGGACTTCCCGGCGAGCGAGGATCAGGTCTTCCGCTGGCGCGAGGGCGCGTTCTACGGAAATCTCTTCACGGGCCTGAACCCCGCCAAGCCGCAGGTGCGGGTGAACGGGATCGGCGAGGTCGAGAACTGGAACGCGGATCTGCAGCAGTGGGTGCCCGGCACCGAGCTGTCCCAGCAGTTCGACGGTGTCGTCTACCAGCAGATGTTCGCGTGCGCGTCGGCGAACTGGGCCGCGCCCGAGGCCTACCTGATGCACAGGGTGTGCGCCGGCGAAGATCCCAAGACCGGTCTGTACAGGCGCAACTGCGCCGCCGAGGCGGTCGGTACCTGCCGCGACGTCTGCGCCTATGACGACGGCAAGCCGGTGCTCGGCGACCACGACTTCCAGGACTGCCACGCCGGCGGCCGGGTGTGGAGCGAGCCGCTCACCACCATCCTGAATCGCCCGTGCGACCTCCTGGGCGCGGGCGATCCGTCCTGCGCCACCGTCTATCCCGTCTCCGAGCTCGACTGGTAGCCCGGTCACGCCGCGGAGGCTGCGCTCACGGACAGGTCGGGTCCCGGGCCTCCAGCCCACCCGACTGGCCCGGCGCGGCGCCGCCGCGTGGGGTACGCTCCCGGTGTGAGCCGGGGACGCGACGAAGGTGACCCGCGCAACGAAGCCACCCAGCTGGCGTCGACCGACGAGCGCGCTCCGGCCATACGCCCGCGCGCCGGCGCACCCGGGCTGCGCTGGCCCGAGCTCCTGCCCGGCGCCCCGCTAGGCCGCTATGTGATCGACCGCCTGCGCTACGAGGGCGGCTTCGCCGCGGTCTATCGCGCCACCGACGTGGCTTCGGGGCGCGCGGTCGCGATCAAGGTGCTGCACGCGCATCTGATCGCGGTGCCGCAGGCGCTCGAGCGGCTGCGCCGCGAGGCCGACACCGTCAACCGCCTGCGGCACCCACACATCGTCGAGGTGATCGAGTGCGGCGAGCTGGGCGGCGCGCGCCCGTACATCGTCATGGAGTGGCTCGAGGGCAAAAACCTCGAGGAGGAGCTGCGCGCGCGTGGCCCGTTGTCGGCGCGCGAGGCGCTCGAGGTCATGGCCGAGCTGTGTGACGCGCTGGCCGCCGCGCACGCACAGGGCGTGATCCACCGCGACCTCAAGGCACAGAACGTGGTCGCGCTCGCGCGCGGCGACTGGTTCACCATCAAGCTGGTCGACTTCGGCATCGCGAAGCTGCTCGAGGCCGGCCCGGAGCTGCCCCAGCTCACCGCCAGCCGCCAGGTGCTGGGCACGCCG
>JBKJOI010000858.1:0-3797 GCA_046595695.1 Haliangiales bacterium
GCGCGCGCAGCGTGCCGATCTCGCGCCGCCGCCGCGCCACCGACGCGTGCATCGTGACGGTCACGCCGATGGCCGCGGCCAGCGAGAAGCACACGCCGAGCAGCGCGCCGATGCCGAGCAGGAAGCGCGCCAACCGGTCGCCCTGGCGATCCAGGTAGGTGCGCTCGCGCTCGGCCACGAGGCCGGCCTCGGCGTCCTCGGCTACCGCGGCGGCGAGCGCGTCGAAGTCGCCCGGGTCGCGCAGGCGCACCTGGATGGACGAGTACAGCCCGCCGCGTCCGGCGGCGTCCTGCACGAAGCCGGCGTCGGCCCAGATCTCCGACTCGGTGGCCGAGCCCGCCGCCGCGAAGACGCCGACGATGGTCGCCTGGCCGAAGCGATCGCCGAGATCGACGGTCTGGCCCAGCGCGAGGCCGCGGTAGCGACCCTCGAGGGCACGGCCGATCACCAGGTGCCGCGCCGCGCCGTCACCCGTGCCGCCCGCGCTCTCCACGAGCGACGCGCCGCGGATCAGGCGCACCTCCGGCCGCAGCGCGAACGAGCCCGGCCCGACCCCGCGCAGCACCGCGTTGGCCACGCCGCCACCGTCGGCGCGTTCGAGCGTCATGGTGACCACGACCTCGGCCTGCGCGAGCTCCACCTGGGGCGCGTGCTCGACGCGCGTGACCGCGGCGGCCTCGAACTGACTGGTCAGCTCGGCCTCGCTGCCTTCGCGCAGCACGATCACGCGGCGCGGGTCGGAGCTGGCCGCGAGCGCGTGGCGCAGGCCACCGAGCAGCATGAGCACCGCAGCGCACACCAGCACGACCAGGCCGACCCCGATCGCCGCGGCCGCGGTCGTGGGCGCGCGCACCAGCAGGCTGCGCAGGTGGTAGCTCACCGGGGTCATTCGTCCGTCCTGCGCATCGCGTCGGCGAGCCCCAGCCGACCGGCGCGCCACGCGGGCCACAGCGCGGCGAGCACGCCGACCGAGAGCGCCAGCGCCAGCGACGCGAGCATCACGCTCGCCGGGGTGTGGAACCAGGGGAAGAAACCGCTCAGGTTGTCCTCGATCCAGCCGCCGAGCGCGCGATCCACGAGCAGGTAGGCGAGCCCGAGGCCGAGCATGGCGCCGGCGAGCGCGGTCACCGCCGCCTCGCCCAGCACCAGGCCGGTCACATGCCGCGCGCGGAAGCCGAGCGCGCCGAGCAGCGCGTGCTCGGCGGTGCGCTCGCGCACGCCCATGGCGATGGCGTTGCCGAGCACCAGCGCCATGATCGCGAGCAGCGCCACCGAGGCGGCGTCGAGCGCGTCGAGCAGCGCCGCCAGCATGCCCATGAACGACTGCTGCACCGCGCGCTCGCTCATGGTCAGCGTGCGCACGTCGTGGCCGGCGAACGCGGCGTCGATCGCGGCCGCGACCGCGGCGCTGCGCGCCGGATCGACGACGCTGCTGGCGATCCAGCCCAGGCGCTCGCGGCGCCACGCCGGGATGCTCTCGTTCACGTGGTCCCAGCGCAGCAGCAGGTGGCGCCGGCTCGGCGCGCGCTCGGCGGTGGTGAAGACGCCGGCGACGCGCAGGTGCCACTCGCCCGGGTAGATGGTGCCGGTGAGCACGAGCGGGTCGCCCACGCCGACGCCCAGCCGGCGCGCCAGCTCGGCGCCCAGCACCACGCTCTGCTTGTCGGCGAGCCAGCGCGCGCGCGCCGCGGCGGGCAGCTGGATCTCGGTGAACACGTCCAGGTACGAGGACGCGTCGACGGCCAGCGAGGTGAACACGTGCCGCGGGTCGCGCGGGTCACGCGCCTGGAACCAGTTGGCGAACGTGGCCGCGCGCACGCCCGGGACCGCGCGCACCGTGTCGATGTACGCGTGCGGCACGATCAGCGTGAAGGACACCCGGTTGCGCGTGGCCAGGCGGTCGGGCGCCGCGCCCTCCTCGGCCGCGTGCCACGCGGCGACCACCGTTCGCGCGAGCACGAAGGCAAGCACGGCGATGGCGAAGGCCAGCACGGTGAGCGCGGTACGCACCGGGTGACGCGCCAGGTTGCGCCAGGCGAGCGTCGCGAGCGTCAACGCCGGGTCTCGCGTCGGGGCACCATGCGGGTGGACGTTACCACCGCGCGCGGCGGGTACACCGCGAGCGGCCTGTTCCTACTTCTTCTTGCCCTTCTCTTCCGCCTTGTTGTCCTCCTTCTTGTCCTTCTCTTCCGCCTTGTTCTTCTCCTTGAGCGCCTTCTCCTCGGCCTTGTTCTCCTTCTTCAGATCCTTCTCTTCCGCCTTGTTCTCCTTCCTCACCTCCTTTGCCGGAGGGGGCGGAGGCGGCGGTGTGACGACGACCGCTGCAGGCGGCGGCGCCGGTTGGGGGGGAGGCCGAGCTGGCTCGCTCGGCGCCATGACGCTTCCGCCTGCGGGCGGCGGTTCAGCAGGCGGCGGCGCGCCGCCACCTCGCGTATGAACCATGCAGGCAGACAGGAGCAGGGCTGAGATCAGAAGACATTTCCGCGTCATGGATCCTCCATAGTGGCGGGCCGCAGCCCTGCCAGCGCCACCATCGTAGACCCCTTCGGGTGCGATCAGCACCTCTCTGGTGCGCACGCGAGCTCACCGTGGGACAACCCCTGGAGGGGTACCCTGGTCCAACTGCGACACCGAGAGGCATGACGCGCTTCGCCACATTCGCGCGGGCGCTCACGCCCGGACTCGTCGGCGCGACCTGGCGCTCGGCCTGGCTGCTGTACGCGGGCCTCGTGCTGGTCGCCGGCCTGGTGCTCGGCGGCAACGGCGTGCCGCCCTCCGACATCGTGGGCGGGCTGCGCGCGTCGCCGTTCGCGCGCGCCGGCGTGTGGGTAGCGTGGCTGGCCGTCTCGTTGCCGGTGGCGCGCGCGTCGATCGCGGTGCCCACGACCTACTGGTTGCGCTCGCTGCCGGTGCCGCGCGCGTGGCTCGCCGCGGTGCACGGTGCGGTGCTGTTCGCGTGCGTCGAGGCGCCGCTGGTAGCGCTGTCGGCCGCGGGCGGCGTGCTGGCGGGCGTGGCGGCGGGCGCGGGCGCCACGGCAGCGCACGCGCTGCTGGTCGCGAGGCCGCGGCGCGCGCTCGAGGCCGCGGCAGCGCTCGTGCTCGGCGCGACGCTCGTGCTCGGCGGCGGCTCGGACCTGCTGCTCCTGCTCGCGGCGCTGCCGGCGGCGGCGGTCGGGCTCGGCGCGGCGGTCGCGCGCGCCCCCGAGCTCGTGCACGTGCAGCGGCGCGCGCGCGTGTTCGGCGGCGCCAGCCTGGCGCTGGCGACCGCGCACCTGGCGACGATCGTGCGGCGCGAGCCGGCGGCGCTGGTGCGCGGCGGGCTGCTCGCGCTCGCCGGTGGCGCGGCGGCGGCGCTGGGCGTGCGCAACAACGGCCTCGCGCACGACGACCCGGCGTGGCGTGTGCTGCTCGGGGTCGGCGGCGCGACGCTGCCGCCGGCCGTGGCCGGCCTCGCCGCCGCGGTGTGGCGCACCGAGCGGCGCCACCGCTGGCTGCTGGATGCCACGGGCACGAGCGGCGCGACGCGCGTCGGCGCGGGCGCCGGCGTGGCGGTCGCGTGGGGCGCGCTCGCGGGTACGCTGCAGGCGGGGCTGGCCGCGGCGCTGCTCGCGCCCACCCCGGCGACGGCGGTGGTGGTCATCGCCACACAGGCGGCGTGGGGCGCGGGCCTCGCGGCGATGCTCGCGGCCGCGGTGCGCCGGCTCGCGCGCGACGATCGCCAGGACGGCGAGCGCGTCTACGCGACGGTGCTCGGCTTCGCCATCTTGGCCGCGACGCTCGCGGCGCTGCTGGGCGCG
>JBKJOI010000895.1:0-5205 GCA_046595695.1 Haliangiales bacterium
CTCGGCAAAGTTCGGCGCCCCGTGCGGGACGATCATGAACTCCTGGATGTCGAGGCCGTTGTCGGCGTGCGCGCCGCCGTTCAGGATGTTCATGAGCGGCGGCGCGCACGCCGACAACGGCCTCGACATCCAGGAGTTCATGATCGTCCCGCACGGGGCGCCGAACTTTGCCGAGGCGCTGCGCATGGGCGTCGAGGTCTTCCACACGCTCAAGAAGCTGCTCAAGGCCAAGGGCAAGGTCACCGCCGTCGGTGACGAGGGCGGCTTCGCGCCCGCGATGGAGTCGAACGAGGCCGCGCTGCAGGCGGTGCTCGAGGCCATCGACAAGGCCGGCTACAAGCCGGGCACGCAGATCTCGGTCGCGCTCGACGTCGCGGCGTCGGAGTTCTTCGACGCCAAGACCGGCAAGTACACCTTCGACAAGAAGCCGCTCGAGTCGAGCGCGCTCATCGACCTGTACGCCGGCTGGACCGAGAAGTACCCGCTGGTCTCGATCGAGGACGGCCTCGACCAGAACGACTTCGCCGGCTGGAAGAAGCTGACCGAGAAGCTCGGCTCGCGCACGCAGATCGTGGGCGACGACTTCTTCGTCACCAACACCGCGCGCCTGCAGAAGGGCATCGAGGCCGGCGCTGCCAACTCGATCCTCGTCAAGGTCAACCAGATCGGCACGCTCACCGAGACGCTCGAGGCGGTCGACACCGCGCACCGCGCCGGCTACACGTCGATCATCTCGCACCGATCGGGCGAGACCGAGGACACCTTCATCGCCGACCTGGCGGTGGCGACCAACTCGGGCCAGATCAAGACCGGCTCGGCGTCGCGCTCCGACCGCGTCGCCAAGTACAACCGTCTGCTGCGCATCCACGAGGAGCTGGGCAACTCGCGCAAGTGGGCCGGTGCGACTTTGTTCAAGCACAAGGCATCCTAATCCGGTCGTGGTCTCGATGACGCAGGTGGTGAACGTTCTCGACGACGCGGCGGCGCGCGCCTCGGCCGCCGTGGCCGAGCGCCGTGGCGGCCGCGGCGTGCGTAGCTGGCTCGACCGCAAGCTGCGCTTCGATGGCGAGGAGCTGCTCGATCGGCCCGACACCCCGCCGGGCATGAAGCTGCGCATCCTCGCCGATGTGCACCGGCTGACCCGCCTCTTGCAGCTCGACCACTACTGGGTCTGGCGCATCGGCAAGATGATCGAGGGCGCACGCCACACCCGCGCCGGCAGACCGGTGCGCGTGCTCGACGTCGGCGCCGGCGGTGGAACGCTGCTGTTCGCGCTCGAGACCTGGGCGCACAAGCACCGCATCCCGATCGAGCTCTCCGGGCTCGACTACAGCGAAGAAGCCGTCGAGGGCGCCCGCCGCACCGCCGCCGCCGAGGGCCGGCGTGTCCACTTCCGCACCGGCGACGCGCGCGCCCTCGCGCACCTCGAGCCCGGCTCGGTGGACGTCGCGATCACCACCTTCATGCTGCACCACCTGCCGCCCGGCGACGTCGCGCGCGTGCTCTCCGAGATCGATCGGGTCGCCGCCTTCGACTTCTTCGCCTTCGATCTCCGCCGTAACCTGCCCGCCCTGCCTGCCCTGTGGGCCGTCCTGCGCGTCGGCGGCTTCGAGGCACCCTCGCGCCACGACTCCATCGCCTCGGTGCGCCGCGGCTACACCCCCGCCGAGATCGAAGCGATCCTCCGCGCCGCTGGCGTCCCCCGCTTCACGGTCCAGAGCCTGCCTCCCGCCTTCTGGGACGTCTCCCGCTAGGGGACACTCTCCGCCTTCCAAGCATTCGGAATCGCTAAGTGATTTCGAGCATGTGCGCGATCTTCACATTTCTCACTCCAAAAGTAAGTGACTGCTCGCTTTCTTTCCGACAAACTTCTGACTCGTGCCGTTGCTCCGCGAGCCCCAGCAAGAACGCAGCGTCGCCACCCGGGCGCGACTCGTGAACGCCGCCTCGACCTGCCTCGTGAAGCTCGGCTACGCGGGCGCATCGACCGCCGCGATGGCCACGCGCGCCGGCGTCTCGCAGGGAGCGCTGTTCAAGCACTTCCCCGCCAAGTCGGACCTGCTCGCCGCCTGCCTCGAGAAGATCCTCGGTGGCATGGTCGCGACGTTTCGCGACGAGCTCGCCGCCGCGCCCCACCGGCCGCTCGAGGAACGCATCGCCCCTTCGGTCGCCGCGCTCTGGCGCATCTTCCGCGCGCCCGGCATGCGCGCCGTCTTCGAGGTCTACGTGGCCGCGCGCACCGAGCGCGCGCTCGCGCAGCAGCTCGCCCCGATCATCGCGCGCCACCGCGAGAACATCCTGGTCGAGGCGCGCCGACTATTTCCCGAGCTACCCGTGCGCCCGGACTTCGACGCCGCGGTCGACGCGGTCGTCTACGCCATGCAAGGCGTCGCGCTCGGACTCTTCGCGCCGGAAGACCAGGACGGCTCGGCCGACGCCACCCAGGTCGCCTTCTTCGAACGGCTCGCCCGCCACGAGCTCGCCCACGCTCTCGCCAACTCCGGGAGAACCTGATGTCAGTCCTCATCCTCTACGCCATCCCCGCGTTCGTCGTGCTCATGCTCGTCGAGGCCCTCTGGGCGCGGCACGCGGCCGCGGAGAACGCCCCGGACGCCCCGGACGCCCCGGACGCCCCGAACGCCCCGGCCCGCCTGCGCGGCTACGCGCGGAGCGACACCAGCACGTCGATCGCCATGGGCCTCGGCAACGTTCTCGTCACCGCGGTCACGAAAGCCGCCTCGTTCGCCATCCTGGTGTGGCTCCACCAGTACCGCATGTTCGATCTCGGCACCGGCGCGCTCGCCTGGGTGCTGCTCTTCTTCGCCGAGGACTTCTTCTACTACTGGTACCACCGCACCCACCACGAGGTGCGCCTGTTCTGGGCGGGGCACGTGAACCACCACTCCAGCCAGCACTACAACCTGTCGACCGCGCTGCGGCAGTCGTGGATCACGCCGTTCACATCCCCGGTCTTCTGGTGGCCGCTGGCGCTGCTCGGCTTCGAGCCGTGGATGATCCTCACGCAGCAGGCCATCAGCCTGCTCTACCAGTTCAGCCTGCACACCGAGGCCGTCGGCAAGCTCGGCCCGCTCGAGTGGTTCTTCAACACGCCCTCGCACCACCGCGTGCACCACGGCTCGAACGTCGAGTACCTCGACCGCAACCACGGCGGCATCCTCATCATCTGGGACCGGCTCTTCAGCACCTTCGCGCCCGAGCGCACCCCCGTCGACTACGGGCTCACCAAGAACCTGACCACGCACCACCTGGTGCGCGTCGCGTTCCACGAGTGGCGCGCCATGCTCCACGACGCGTGGCACGCGCGCTCGCTCGGCGACGCGCTCCGCTACGTGTTCGGTGCGCCTGGCTGGGCGCCCGGCGACGCCGCCGAGACGAGCGAGGCGCTGCAGGCGCGCCGTCGCGCAGCGTCCTGACGCGCTCAGCGTCATCCATCCCCACCACCCGCCGTCGTCTCTCCTACCGCTTCGCTCCCGCGGCGATCAGCGCATCGACGTCCGCCAGACACTCGTCGCCCCACAGCACCGAATCGCCGCCGAGCACGTAGTCGCGCGCGAACGCCGCCGCGTCGGCCGCGCCCTCGTTCGCCCAGTACATGACGCAGGAGGCGTTGTTGCAATGCTTGCCGTGCTCCTCGTCCTGGTGCGCGCTCGTCAGCGGCACGCCGTTGGCGACCAGGCCGACCGCGTGGCCGAACTCGTGCACCAGCGTGGTCTGCTCGACGAACTTCTCGAGGTTGGGCGAGAGTGGCGAGGCGGTGCTCTCGATCACTGGCTTGAACATCGCGAGCACGCCGGTCGCACCGATCGAGACGCCCAGGACGTTCGCGCGCTCGCCGCTCGCATCCTCGAAGTACCCGTCGAGCCACAGCACGTAGAACGTGGCGGTCGCGCCCGCGGCCAGCTGGTCGCGGTGCGCGTCGGCGACGGCGAGGATCTCGGCCACCGTATACGGCCCCGGGCCCACATCGGTGAGCTCCTGCATCGCAGCCAGCGTCGTCGGCACGATCAGGGTCTTGCCCGCGCCCTGGAACAGGCGCGCCGCGTTCGTCTCGAACAGCTCCCAGCTGTCGCCGAACGCGCCACCCAGGCCGCCGGTGTAAGGCGGCGCGCCGCTCGCGTAGTCGACCTCGAGCTCGATGGTGGTGATGGCGTCGTCGAAGAGGCTGGCCGGCGGCGGCTGCGTGTCGTCGTCACCGCCGTCATCGTCACCCGCGCCGCCGTCGCCGCAGCCGGCGCAGACGCCCGCGCAGACGCCCGCGGCGATCAGGAGAGCTGCCAGGAGACCCTTGTGGATGTGCATGCTCGACCATCATACGCCTTCGCTTCGTGGCAATATGCGCGTTCATGTCCGGCAAGCTCGAGTTCCCGAACGTCACCGCGGTCGCCAAGGCCAACGTCTACTTCGACGGCAAGGTCGTGAGCCACACCATCCTCTTCCCCGACGGCGCGAAGAAGACCCTCGGCCTGATCTACGCCGGCGAGTTCCACTTCGGCACCGACGCCGCCGAGCGCATGGACGTCGTCGCCGGCGCTTGCCGCGTGCGCCTCGACGGCGAGACCGCGTGGCAGGACTACGGCGCGGGCACGCACTTCAACGTGCCGGCGAAGTCGGGCTTCGACATTGCCGTCGCCACCGGCATCGCCGAGTACGTCTGCTCCTTCGAGTAACCCGCCAGGCACGCGACCGGCCAAGAGCGCCCTCGAAACGACGCTCGCCCGGGCGCGCTACGGGCAGGCCACGCCGCGCAGCTCGAAGGTGTTGTTGCCCTCCCGGCACTCGGCCAGCGCCGACGCTCCCAGGCCGTCGTCGTCGACGACCACGCTCAGCGCGATCGCCGTGCCCGAGGCGCCCGTCCACGCGCAGCTCGCGTCGGTGCACACGCCCGGCGCGACCGCTGCGCCCGCGGTCGCCACACACGCGAGCGCGGCGCTCGGCGGCTCGCCGGTATAGATCGCGACCTGGGTGCCCGTGGCCACCGCCACCGAGCCGCGATTGCACAGGTCGACGCGCAAGTTCGCGTTCCCCGAGGCCGAGCAGGTCGCGATCACGCCGTGGACGGTAAGATCCGACGTGGCGCAGGTGGTGTCGAAGTCACCCGCCGGGCCCACGCCCCAGGGCAGGCACTCCGACGCGGCGACGTCGCACCACGAGTCGCCCGCGCAGCCGTCGGCGCCCGCGCAGAAG
>JBKJOI010000016.1:0-7904 GCA_046595695.1 Haliangiales bacterium
GGCCGCGCGCGCCTACGCGACGAAGATCGCGGCCGGCGCGCCGCTCGTGCTCCGCAGCGTCAAGGCCTACACCTACGCGGCGCTCGAGGGCACGCTCGACACCGCGCTCGAGAACGAGGTGCGCGGCCAGATGCGTCTGCTGCACTCGCAGGACTTCCTCGAGGGCGTGACCGCCTTCTTCCAGAAGCGCGCCCCGAAGTTCAAGGGCGAGTAGGGCGGCCCGGCGCGGTCAGCGGGGCAGGAATGCCAGGTCGGTGCCGGCGGGGGCGGAGCCGGCGTTCGCGGGCAGGATGGCCCAGCCGTCGGCGCGGCCCATGGCGACGAGGTCGCCCGAGCCCTGCGAGGCCAGCGGCCGGGCGCCCTGGTCGTCGAGCGTGACCGGGACGAACAGCGCGAGCGGCAGCGGCTTGCCGCCGATGGGCGCGGCCAGGCGCGTGCGCAGGAGCCGCAGCGGTGCGAGCGCCGCGGCCGCCTGGCCGGCGCACAGCTCGATCGCGGGGCGCGCGAACAGCTCGAAGGTGACCATGGTCGAGAGCGGGTTGCCGGGCAGGCCGAAGAACCATCGGCCGGCGACCTCGCCGAAGACGACCGGCTTGCCTGGGCGGATCGCCACGCCGTTCCAGATCTGGCGCGCGCCCAGCTCGGCGAGCACGTCCTCGACCAGGTCGTACTTGCCCATCGAGACGCCGCCCGAGAACACCAGCACCTGCACGTCGGCGGCGAGCGCGCGCTCGATCGCCGCGCGCAGCAGGCCGGCCTGATCGCCGACCTTCTCGACGAGCGCCGGCTCCCCGCCCGCGCGCACCACCTGCGCGGCCAGCGAGATCGCGTTGGAGTTGCGGATCTGCGCCGGTCCCGGCGTCGCGGTGACGTCGACGATCTCGTCGCCGGTGGACAGGATGGCCACGCGCGGGCGGGCGTGACACACCGGCCGCGCCACGCCCAGCGACGCGAGCAGCGCGAGCTGCGGTGGGCCCAGACGCACGCCCGGAGCGAGCGCGACGTCGCCGACCTGGCCCTCGGCGCCGCGCGGGATGACGTTGTCGCCCGCCGCGAGCGACCTGCGGATCGTGACCGTGTCGTCGGCAGCGCCGCCTGGCGCGCGCGCCGTGTCCTCGATCATGACGACCGCGTCGGCGCCCTCCGGCAGCGGCGCGCCGGTGTAGATCTCGACGCACTCGCCGGCGCCGACACGCCCGCCGAACGCCTCGCCCGCGCGCACCTCGCCGAGCACACGCAGCGTCGCCGGCACGCTGGCCACGTCGGCGGCGCGCACCGCGAAGCCGTCGCGGGTCACCCGGTCGAACGGCGGCAGGTCGCGATCGATCGTGGCGGCCTCGGCGAGCACGCGCCCGAGCGCGTCGATCAGCGCGACGGGCAAGTCGGCAAGCGTGGCCCGCCGCCGGCTGACGTCCTCGACGACGATCCGACGTGCCTCTTCCCAGGCCAGCACGCGCGTTCCCTCGCTAGTTCAACGTGTCGCAGAACTCGATGCGACGCGGGACCTTGTACGGCGCGAGGTTCTTGGCGCAGTGGTCGATGATGTCCTCGGCCTTGCACTTGCCCGAGACCACGACCTTGGCGACGACCATGTGACCGGCGAGCGGGTCGGTGATGACCATCACCTGAGCCTGCTTCACCTTGGGGAACGACTCGAGGCAGCCCTCGACCTCGCCGAGCGCGACGCGCTTGCCGTCGACCTTGACGAGATCGTCCTCGCGGCCGGCGAGCGACAGCCGGCCCGAGCGATCGAGCCGGCCGAGATCGCCGGTGCGGTACCAGCCGTCCTTGTCGCGTCCGCCGACCGGCACGCGGCCGCCCTTGAGCGGCAGCTGCTCGTAGGGGCCGATCGAGCGGGGCGAGACCGACTTGCCCTTCACCCACAGCGTGCCGGACTCGGCGGCGGCGGGCAGCTTGCCGCCGTCGTTGGCGGTGATCTTCACGTCGATCCCGCCGATGACCTTGCCGACCGACTCGGGCGACTTGGTCGTGGTGTCGACCGAGATGAGCCCGGCGTCGCTGGTGTGGTACGCGCTCATCAGCTTGATGCCGTAGCGCTCGCGGAAGGCTTCGGCGGTCTCCACATCGAGGCGCGAGCCGGCGGCGAGGAAGCGCGCGCCCTTGGTCTTGAGCGGCTTGGCGGTCGGCATCTTGGCGAGCCCGGCGTAGAGCGGCGGCGTGCCCGGCAAGATGTCGCAGTCCTGCTCGCGGAGGATGCGCGCGACCCGCTTGGCCGAGAGCTCCTCCTCCAGGTACATGGTCGCGCCGTGCTTCATGGTGGGCAGGAAGCCGATATCCCAGCCGTACGCATGGAAGAGCGGCACGGCGGTGAGGATGACGGTCTCCTCCTCGACGTCGAGCGCCTTGCTGACGTTGTCGGCGATGGCTTCCAGGTTCTCGCGCGTGCGCAGGACGCCCTTGGGATCACCCGCGGAGTCGGCGGTGAACAGCACGACCTCGGGCTTGACGTCCAGGTTGGGCAGGTTGCGCTTGAAGACGCTGCAGGTGAGCAGCGTGCCCTGCAGGCGGCGGCGGCTCTCCGGTACGTCGCCCGGGCCCGACGGCGGGGTCGGGCGCGGCGGCGCCGCGGTGCGGTCGCGCTGCGGCAGCGGTCGGCGCGCCGGCTCGACGACGGCGTTGGGCTGCTGCTCCGAGCCGCGCGGTCGCGTGACCAGCGCGCGCAGGGGCGCCGTCTCCATGACCAGCTCGAACTCGCGTGACGCGGTCGTGGGGTCGATGGGCACGATCGTGGCGCCACACTTGGAGAGGGCGAGCGCAAGGATCACGAAGTCGGGCACGTTGCCGAGCATGAGCCCGACCCACTCGCCCTTCTTGATACCCATGGAGCTGAACTCCTGGGCGCGACGTTCCACTCGGTGCTTGAGCCCGCGCCACGACAGGTAATTGTCGCGGTAGACCAGCGCTTTCGAATTTCCGCGGTCGGTAGCGACCCGGTCCAGCCACTCGTACAGCAGCGTCATATCCGACCTATGAGACCTCTCGGCGAGGGGACACTCTATCAAAGGGAATTCAACAGTTACAAGCGGATTCCAAGCTTGATCCGCGACGCGGTAACGGGATACGACGCTAGGCCATGGGCTCGCGTAAGCACCACCATCGGGGCGCAGGCAGCTCGCCGGAGCGTCCACCCTCGGATCCCCCGCAGCTCCCGGAGGAGCCCACGCCACCGACGCGTCTGGACGATTCGGGCGGTCTGGATGACCACGACGCCGATGTCGACGTCGACCGGGGCGCGCCGCTGGCGGTGCTCCCGCCGGTCGCCGCGCTGCCGTCGCAACCGACGCTGCCGACGCTGCCGACGCTGCCGACGGTGCCCTCCACCGAGAGCGCCGCCGTCGCCCCATCCGCGCTCAAGGATCTGCGCCGCGACGTCGCCGAGTCGCACGCGGTCACCGTCCGCACCGCCAACGCGGTCACCACGCTCGCCGGCTCGCTCAAGGAGGTCATCACCCGGCAGAGCCGCTACGACCGCGGGCTCAACCTGAACTCCTTCGTCGCGTACGTGCTGTTCACCGCGCTGCTCGGCACCGGCTTCTACATGCTCTACCGGACGCGCGCCGATCAGCTGGTCACCGAGCGCGACCAGGCGCTGCGCGGGCAGAAGACCGCGATCGACGAGGCCGCCGCGGCGCGCGCGGAGCTCGCCGAGCGCGACGCCTCGCAGCGCAAGGCGCTCGACTTCTGGACGCTGATCTCGGGCGGCAAGCGCGACGAGGCCATCGCGCGCTACGGCGAGATCATGCACGAGCGCCTGTCGCCGGTGGAGACGCAGGTCTTCCAGCAGGGCGTGGCGCGCGCGCGCGCCGAGATCGTCGATAGCGGCTTCGCCGAGGGCGTCGAGGCCTTCCAGGGGCAGCAGTGGAAGCGCGCCGCCGCCGCGTTCAAGAAGTCGCTGTCGTACGAGGAGGAGGGGCCGCGGGCGGCGCAGATGCGCTACTACTTCGGCGTCTCGCTGCACAAGCTGGGCGACTTCTCCGAGGCTGGCCGTCAGCTCGAGCTCTCGCTCGCCGGCGGCACCGAGCGCACCTTCGGCGTCGATGCGCGCTTCTACCTGGCGGGCGCGTACGAGCAGCTGCGCCAGCACGACAAGGCGCGCAGCGAGTACGAGAAGTTCGCCAGCGGCCACCCCATGCACCCGTGGGCGGGGCTGGCGCGGCGCAGGCAGGCGGAGATGGCGCTGAAGGGGAAGCCGCCGCAGTAGCGGCGGGGCAGGCGGAGCGGAGCGGGCGGAGCTACTCGAGGACGACGAAGCCGGGCGGCAGCTCGCCCTTCTGCAGGCGCATCTGGTAGCCGAAGGTGATCATGATCGTCGACCCACCTTGGGAGTCGAAGCCCATGTCGCTGGTCGCCGGCGTGTAGTAGTTGATGTTGATCGGGTTCACGTAGAGCACGTGCTTGCCGCCCAGCACCAGGCTGATGGGCGCGCCCAGGTTCAGGCCGAACGTGCTGATCGAGTCGCTCGCGCCGAACGCGCCTTCGCCGCTGAAGGAGAAGCCGGCGACCATCGCGCCGATCGTGGGCGTGATGTACAGGTTGTTGGCGAGCTTGATGTTGGTGAAGCCGGCGACGCCGAGCTCGACGATCGACATGGTGGCGTTGGGGTAGCTCAGCCCGCCGATGCCGAGGAAGACGCGGCCGCCCAGCTTCGAGCCGAAGGTCTTGTCGCCGTACAGGCGGAACATCACGCCGCTGTCGGCCTCCTCGATGACGTTCGTGCCCTCGATGTCGTAGGTGCCGGCGACGATCGGACCCACCTCGGCGCCGAACGCCCAGTTGTAGTCACCGGGCGCGACCGGCTTCGAGACCTCGCCGCCGCCGGGCGGGACGGGATCGCCGGTGCCCGGTCCTGGACCGGTCCCGGGGCCGGGTCCAGGGCCCGTGTCGGGGCCGGGACCTGGACCGGGACCCGTGCCGGTCGTGTCGCGCTCGCGCTTCGCCTGGCGGATCGAGGCGGCGCGCTGGCCGGTCTTGCCCTTCAGGTCTTCCTCGGGCGCGTACTGGTAGACCGCGTCACACGCCTCGAGCGCGCCGTCCAGGTCCCCGGCCTTCTCGAGCGTGGCGCACAGGTTGAAGTAGTAACGAGCGTCGGGCGCGATCGCGATGGCCTCGCGGAACTTGGCCGCGGCGCCCTGGTAATCTTTGCCCTTGTACAGGTCCTTGCCCTGATCGTTCAGCGCGTCGGCCTGCGGGTCGGGCGCCTGCTGCGCGGCCGCGATCGCGGGCACCGCGACGGCGAACGCCATGACGCTGGCGGAGAGCATTCTAGGCAATGTGCGATAAGTCATAGGGTCTCCCGGGCTACGGCCACCCGAACGGTGGGACGCACGATATCATGTGATCATTCTGCCAGCGCCGTCTCGAGCAGCAGTCGCGCGACGGTATGTGACTTGAATCGCCAGGTCGCCGAGTTGCCCAGCAGCACCGACACGACGACGGTCGGCGCGTCGGCGGGCGCGTAGCCCACGAACCACGAGTAGTTGATGTACGAGGGCTGATCACGCGACAGCGAGCCGGTCTTGCCGGCGACGCGCACGTCGCCCAGGTAGCGGCGGCCGCGCGCGTCGTGGAACGCCTTGTAGGCCGTGCCCATCTCGGTGGTCTGCACCATCATCTCGCCGACCGCCGCCGCGGTGTCGGGATCGAGCGCGCGGCGCGGCGCGACCGCGGGCACCGGCAGCTCGCCACTGTCGTCCCTGCCGCCTTTGGCGTCGCTGCCGCCTTTGGCGTCGCTGCCGTTCGTGATCGACGCGACGATGCGCGGCGTGACCGCGAGCCCTTCGTTGGCGATGGTCGAGGCGAGCAGCGCGCCGCCCAGCGGCGACAGCTCGCTGTGCCAGAAGCCGGCCGCGGCGCGCGCGAGCTCGAGCGGATCCTCGGGCAGCGTGACCGTCGAGGCCACGGTCGCGAGCGCGAACTCGGGCGCGCGGCCGAAGCCGAACGCGCGCGCGGAGCGCTCGAGCTTCTGGCGATCCAGGTGGCGCGACGCCAGCTTGGCGACGATCGCGTTCTGCGACTTCGCGAGGCCGTAGGCGAGGTCCTCGCACGCGCTGTCCCGGGCCTCGTCGTCGACGAGGTTGTCCTTCTCGACCGAGCGGAGGCCGCCGTGGAAGCACACGCGCGTCTCCGGCTCGAGGCCCTGATCGATGAGCGCGGCCGCGGTGACGATCTTGAAGATCGACGCCGACGGCGCCCACGGCTCGAGCGCCAGCTTGCCCGGCGGCAGGTCGGGCTCGACCGTCGAGCGAGTCGCGAGCGCGAGCAGGCGACCATCGGTGCTCATGATCACGATGGCCCCGTAGGGCGCGTCCGACTCGACCAGCAGCGCCTCGGCCCGCGCCTGCAACCTGGGATCGAGCGTGAGCGTGGCGTAGCGGCCGTCCCCGAGCGGCACCAGGAAGTGATCGCCGCTGACGTCGATGGTGCGCTCGGCGAGATCGATCTGGCCGCGGAAGCGCGCGTCGCCGAAGAGAGACGAAGGCGAGGGCAGGCGCGGCGCGGTGTCCTCGGCGTCCGCCCGCTGCTCCTTCTCGGCCTCCGTGCCACTGGCGAGCGCCAGGCTCGGACCACCATTCCCGAGATGCGACAGGCCGCCCACCGCGGCGATGCCGAGCGGCACCGCGTAGAGCGCGAAGGGCAGCATCGAGCTGCGCACCTTCGGCGTTCGTCGTGTCATTCCAGCTCCTTACGTCCGCGGCGAGACTGATGAAGGGTCAACGCCTACACTCTCCTACCTTGCAGATCCCCGGGGCAACTTTTTGCCCTCGCGCCGCGAGGGGACTAGCGTCGTCGGAGAGGTGACGGTGGCGGTGACGCTAGGGCTGACGGCGCGTCGATGGATCCAGGTGGCGTTCGGCCTGGCGGTGGCGGCCTGGGCGGTCGCGGCCCTGGGCGCGGCGCAAGGGCGCTCGCCGCCCGGGCCGGGGCCCGCGCCGGGAGAGGCTTCGAGCGCCGCCGGCCGAGCGCTGGTGCGCACGCACGAGCGCGCGCTCGCGACGGCCGGTGCCCGGCTCGCCGGGCTCGAGGCGCGGCCGCCCGAGGTGCTGTCGCGCACGCTCGCCGAGCTCGGCTCGGTCTACTCCGAGTTCACGCGCCTGCTGGTGTGCGACGCGAGCGGGCGCGTGCTCGCGGCGTGGCCGGCCGCCGCCGCGTCACTCGTGGGCGCGCCCGATCCCGCCGTGGCGCGCCGCGCCATGCTGGCGGCGCCAGCGCGCCCGCATGTGGGTGAACGCTCTGGCGGCGCGACCCTGGAGCTCGGTGTGGGCGTTGCCGCGTCCGAGCTCTACGTCGCCGGCGATCTGCCGAGGGCAGCGGCGCTGGCGACGTCTCATCGGGCAGGGGGCGCACCATCCCGCGGCGCGCCGCTCTTGCTGCTCCTGTCATGCGTTCTCGTGGCGGCGGCGGCCGTGGCCTTCGTGATATCCTCGAAGCGCCCCTCGTGAACGATAAAGTCCGCAACAAGACCGTCGTCACGGTCATCAGCCGGATCTCCGAGCGGCCCAGCGCCAAGGAGGCCTGTCTGGTCGTGATCTACGGCCTCGACCTGGGCAAGAAGTTCAACGTCGATCGCCCCTCGATCGTCATCGGCCGCTCGTCCAAGGCCGACATCCAGATCGATCAGGAGGCAGTGTCGCGCAACCACTGCAAGCTGATCAACACCGGCAAGAGCATCATGCTGCGCGATCTCGGCTCGACCAACGGCACCTACGTCAACGACGAGCTGGTCGACGAGTACGTCCTGCGCGACGGCGACCTGGTCAAGGTCGGCCGCTGCATCTTCAAGTTCCTGTCGGGCTCGAACATCGAGAACTCGTACCACGAGGAGATCTACCGCCTCACGACGATCGACGGCCTGACGCAGATCTTCAACAAGCGGTACTTCGTCG
>JBKJOI010000245.1:0-5084 GCA_046595695.1 Haliangiales bacterium
GCGCCATCGACCCGAAGCGCCCGATCGCCGAGATCGTGCTCGCCGCCGCCGAAGAGAACAAGCCCACCGCCGACGGTGTCCTGCCGCTCGCGACCGCGCAGGCCAAGGACATGCGTCAGTTCCTGCTCGACAAGAAGATCGTGTCGATCCCCTCCGAGGACGTCGCCGAGGTGCGCGAGAGCCCGCCGTTCCAGCGCTGGAACGCCGCCTTCCTCGACGGCGCCGGGCCGTTCGAGAAGAGGAAGCTGAAGAGCTTCTACTACATCTCGCCGCCGGATCCGAAGTGGCCGGCGGCCGAGCAGCGCGCGTACATTCCGCCCGCGCTCGACCTCCTGTTCGTGACCGTGCACGAGCTGTGGCCCGGGCACTTCCTGCACGCGCTGCACATCGCGAAGCACCCGTCGCGCATCATGAAGTCGTTCTGCACGTACAGCATGAGCGAGGGCTGGGCGCACTACACCGAGGAGATGATGTTCGAGGCCGGCGCGGCCGGCGCGGATCCCAAGGCGCGCGTCGGCATGCTCAAGGAGGCGCTCCTGCGCAACGTGCGCTTCGTCGCCGCCATCGGCCTGCACACCAAGGGCATGACCGTCGACGAGGCGACCAAGATGTTCGCCGAGAAGGCGTTCGCGGACCCCGGCAATGCGCGCCAGCAGGCGGTGCGCGGCACCTTCGACCCCATGTACGTCTCGTACACCGTCGGCAAGCTCATGATCATGAAGCTGCGCGAGGACTGGAAGGCCCAGCAGGGCGCCGCCTACACGATGGGCGCCTTCCACGACGCCTTCCTCGGCTACGCGTGCGCGCCCATCCCGCTCATCCGCGCCGAGCTCGTCGGAGGCGATGCGGGCGGCGCACTTTGAGCATCCCAGCCGGCATGTCTGACCGCCCCGGCATCTGGCTGCCCGACGAGCCCACCGTTCCCGACGACTTGCGCGCCAGCGCCGACATCGAGCTGCGCTACGAGGACATCGCGCAGGACGGCCGCGTCATGCTGCTGGCGATGCCGCACACCGTCGGGATGGTGGTCTGGCGCAACCTGCTCGAGAAGCACCAGGGCGCGCGCGCCGCGATGCGCGCGGGCATGATCCCGGTGCTCACGCGCCTGGTCGCCGAGGGCACCGACACGACCCTGTCGGTGCGCAAGCCGACCCACTTCACCGGCTGCTACCAGCTCGCGCACAGCGTGGACGCGGCCGGCGAGGTCAACCGGCTGGTGCTCAACATCTGGACCCGCGGCGAGGGCACCATCGGCCGCACCTACGGCCCGCCGCCCGCGAACGCAGGCCAGCAGGCGCCCATCGGCCGCGTCTTCGCCGAGCACGTGTTCACCCGCCTGTTCGCTCCGCCCGCCGAGCGTAAGGTGCTGCGGATCGACGTGCCCGGCATGCCGCCCGTGCCACCCGACCGCTACGACTGGCAGCCGCACGAGGCGCTGCTCGAGCCGCCGCCGGGCGCCACGCTGCTCGACGACGCGCTCGTCCCCGACGACGTGGCCATGTCCTTCGGGCTCACGCACACCGACTCGAACCAGCACGTGAACTCGCTGGTCTACCCGAGCCTCTTCGAGGAGGCAGCGCTGCGCCGCTTCGGCGCGCGCGGCAAGAGCACCGCCGTGCTCGCGCGCACCCTCGAGGTCGCCTACCGCAAGCCGTTCTTCGCCGGCCAGCGCGCGCGCATCGTGCTGCGCGCCTACGAGTACGAGGGCAAGCTCGGAGCCGCCGGCGCCTACCTGCCCGAGCCCGCCGACGTGAGCCAGGTCGGGCGTGCGCATGCGTTCCTGCGCATGACGTTCTCGTAGCGGAGCGCGGCAGGCAGCCCCCTACGGCGGCGCCCAGATCCAGCCGTCGACCTCGTACACCGTGCGGTTCTCTTCGGGCATCTGCCAGCCGTCGCGCGCCCACAGGAACGCGGTGTAGGCGCAGATCACGGCGTCGAAGCAGTGGTCGTTCTGCAGGCACTGCTCGCGCGCCATCTTGCTGCCGCGCGCGAACTCGAGCTGGCCCTGCAGCGCCTCGAGGATGCCGGCGCGCGCCTCCCAGGTACCAGCACGGCGCTTGTAGCGGCGTGCGACCTGCTCGCCCCACAGCTTGGCGATCGTGGCCTTGGGGTAGACCTCGAGCAGGTTCTCGTTGAGCTTGTAGCCGAAGCGGGCGAGCGCGCGGGTGAGGTGCGCGGCGCGCGCGGTGAGCGGGCCCATGCCCTGCCCCAGGGTCTCGCGCGGCATGACGCCCTCGACGCGGTGCATGTGCACCTCGGTCGCCCGCTGCGTGTAGGGCGTGATGCTCGGCTTTTGCATGGGCGGCGTGGCCGGTGGCGTGGCCGGGAGCGGCCGCAGCCGCACGCGCCCCATGGGCACGGCCACGATCTGATCGCGCTCGTCGGGCTGGGCACGCGCGATCATGTCCACGCCCACGGTGCGGAACCAGACGACCGCCGGGTCGACGCACGCCGCGATGCCGTGACACACCGGCTCGCGACAGCGCACACACGCGGTGGTGGTCAGCGGCGCGTCGATCGCCAGCGCCGCACCCTGCGCGTGCTCACCCAGGTAGTCGATCAAAACTTCGTCGTACCAGGGGTCGCGGCCGGCGCGCGTGGTGCCGACCTCGAGGACCTCGAGCATGCCGTTCGAACCGATCTCCAGGCGCGCGACCGCGGTGGTCTTGCCTTTGCCACCGCCGAGGTCCACGCCGAGAAACGTCCGGTACGACCGCTCCATCTGATCTTATGTAGCACGACCCCCGTGCTATAAGGACCAGCACGTCGCTTGGATCCGTGAGGACCGAGACGAGGAGGTTGCGATGTCCGAGATCCTGTCGCGTAGCCTGTTCAAGTCGAAGATCCACCGCGCCACCGTCACCCACGCGGACCTCGAGTACGAGGGCAGCGTCACCATCGACGTCGATCTCCTCGAAGCCGCAGACATCCTGCCGCACGAGGAGGTCCACATCTGGAACGTGACGCGCGGGACCCGGCTGTCGACGTACGCCCTCGAGGGCGAGCGCGGCAGCGGAGTGGTCTGTATCAACGGTGCCGCAGCGCACCACAACCAGCCCGGAGATCTCGTCATCATCGCGACCTTCGCGCAGGTGGCCGAGCGCAGCGCGCGCCAGCACCGTCCGACGGTCGTGCTGGTCGACGAGCAGAACCGGATCAAGCAGCAGAATCTCGTGGAAATACCGGGACCTGCCCGCCGACACGTCGCCTGAGCGACGCTCGCGGCCGAGCTGACACGAAGCGAGTGTAAGCAGCCGCTTCCGACGGCGTTTCAGTACCCGCGACGCAGCCTGCGTCGAGGAGATCCGAGCTTGTCTGCTGCCGAAGTCGTCCGTAGTATCGCCGCCTCCGAGAACCACACGAGGCTGCCCATGGGACGTATCGAGCTACTGACCGAGTTCATCCGTACTTCCCCGAACGATCCGTTTCCTCGCTACGGCCTGGCGCTCGAGTACAAGAACGCCGGCAAGCTCGAGGACGCGTCGCGCGAGTTCGACACCCTGCTGGCGACCTTCCCCGACTACACGGCCGGGTACCTGCACGCCGGCAATACGCTGGTCGCGCGCGGCCTCAAGGCCGAGGCGCGCGCCCTCTTCCAGTGCGGCATCGCCGCCTGCGAGCGCAAGCACGACGGCCACGCCCGCGGCGAGATCGAGTCGGCCCTGGCAGAGCTGGAGTCATGAGCAAGTCCACCCGTCGCACCAGCAGCTGTAGCCCTCCGTTTTAAGGGGCTGGTGTGCCTTTGCGACTGTCATTCGATAGTCAGTAGTGAACAAGGAGATTGCGATGAAGAAGACGATGCTTTGGATCGGCGCGGCCCTGATGGCGGTTTCTCTTTCGGTGGCTTGCAGCAGCAAGTCCCCCGCGGGCACCACGCCGGTCGAGAACACCGAGACGCCCGCCGAGACCCCCGCCGGCGGCGGCGATGCCTACGGCGGCGGCGCCTACGGCGCGCCCGCCGAGGCGGCCCCCGAGGCCGCTCCGGCCACCCCGTAAGACGTTTCATCGAGCTGGCAGGACCACGAGCCCCGCTCCGGCGGGGCTCGTGTTTTTTCGGGGGCGCGTTCGCGCGCCGTGCGCGGGCTTCGGGGAAACGTGCGCCTCAGTGCTTCTCGGTGACGATCAGCGCGACACCGGAGCTGATGACCACCGCGGCCGCCACCATCAGCAGCGTCGGGACCTCGCCCAGCACGACGACCGCGGACAGCGCGGCGAACAGCGACGTCGACGCCAGCAGCGCACCGGTGCGCGCGGCGCCCAGCTCGCGGAACGCGCGCACCATGAGCGCGGGCCCGAGCCCGTAGCCGACGAAGCCCACGGCGAGCATCTGCAGCGCCTGCGCCAGGGTCCAGTCGTTCCAGAAGGGCGCACCGCGCGCGCCGGCCGCGATGAGCAGCACGATGGGCGCAGCCAGCGCACCCTTGGCCATCGCGACGAGCAGCGGATCCAGATGGGCGATGCGCGTGGTCAGGTTCGAGTCCAGGCTCCACAGCGTGCACGCACCGGCCACCGCCAGCGCACCCAGCGTGGTAGCCGAGGTGGCCGCGGTCGCCGTGCTGCTCGCGCCGGGTTGCAGGCTCACCAGCACCGAGCCCGCCAGCACGATCAACCCACCCACCACGAGACGGCGGGTGAGCCGCTCGCCGAAGAGCGCCACGGCGATGAGCGCGGTGGCGGGCGGCTCGACGGCGATGAGCAGCGCGGCCGCGAGCCCGCTCGTGTGCGCCATGCCGTACATCATGAGCGCCGGGGCGAGCGCGGCGCCCACGAGCGCGGCGGCGGCGAGCCAGTAACCATCGCGGCGGCGGATGGGTACGGTCTCGGTCGCGCGGACCGCGGGCGACGTGAGCGCGTGGCGCAGGACCAGCAGGATCGCGAGCCCGAGCGCGGCGCCGGTGTAGAGCAGGCCGGCGGCCTCGGTGCCGTCGACGCCCTCGTCCATGACCAGCTTCGCAAACGAGTTCGAGCCGCCCCAGCACGCGGCACCGCCGAGCGCGCAGAGGGCGCCGAACAGCTTGCGCGGCGGCGCGGGCGGCGCGGGCGGCGGCGTGGGCGGCGTGGGCGGCGCGGGCGGCGCGGACGGC
>JBKJOI010000362.1:0-3082 GCA_046595695.1 Haliangiales bacterium
GCTTGGCGAGGCGTCCAAGCTCGTCGTAGGTGTAGAACGACTCGACGCCGGTCACGAGCTTGCGATTCATGACGTCGCCGAGCCCAGCGTAAGTGAAGTGCGCCTCGGGCACGGTGCTGGTGCCGAGCCAGATATCCGCCTCGCGTCCGAGCAGGTCATAGCTGCGCTTGACGGTGAGCTGACCCAGGGTCGATTGCGTCGGCAGGCCGCGCCCGTCGAACTGGTGCGCAATTGGCATGTTGGCGCCGAACACGCTATTCGACTCCAGCACCTTGCCGCCGAGCGAGTCCCAGCGCATCGAGGTCGTCACGTCGTCGGTGCCGCCGCTGAAGACCGCGCCCGAATCCTTCGCTTCCAAGAGGCGGCCTAGACCGTCGTAGGTGAACTCGCGATAGACCCACGCGGCGGTGTCCATGCCGATCCCCGCGGTGATGCTCTTGATCCTTCCCGTGACGTCGTAGCTGAAGGTCGTGAGCACGCCGCGCGCGTTGGTCTTCTTCTCGGCCAAGGGCGATGCGCCGGGGTAACCGAAGGTCTCCAGCACGCCCTCGGGACGCTCCACGCGGGTAACGCGTCCGAAGGCGTCGTAGTTGTACGTGGTCGCCGCCTTGGCGGCCGAGGCCTGCGCCTGGCTCTCGCGGCTGATCACGCGTCCATCGCGGTCGTAGCCGAGGGTCACGGTTTCCTGATTGCTGGGAGCGTGCGTGCTCTGAGTGACCGAGACCCGATCGAAGGCATCGTAGGTGGTGACAGCCTGGCTGGCGCCGCCCGCGTCTGTGAGCGTCTTGGGTCGCCCCGCCTGGTCGTAGGTCCAAGCGCCCATAGGGACGACGACGCCACCCGGTGCGATCTCCTCGGTCCGCTCCGGGGCGCCCCACTCCGTCAGCACGGTGCGCTGGACGCGCTTGCCCGCGGGCGTCGGGGCCGTCCACTCCTTCGTGATGGTGCGGCCGTCGCTGGCGTAGATGTACTTCTCGTAACCCTGGGTCGGGTGGAGCACGTGAGCGAGTCGGCCGCTCGCGTCGTACGTGTAGACCGTGATCGCGCCTACGTCGTCGATCACGGACACCTTGCGCGCGAGATCGTCGTAGCCCCATGTGGTCACGGAGCGGCCGTCGCCGATCGGCGTTCCGTTCTGGTTGAAGTGCCAGCGCTCGACCGTCTTGATTCGCCCCTTGGCGTCGTAGGTGAACTCGGCGGCAGCGAGGAGCCCAGCGTCGCCCGCGAGCGGCGCCCGGTAGACGGATGGCGCCGCGTTCGCATACGTCGCAGTCCAGATCGGCAGTCCCGCGGCGTCGTAGCCGGTGCGCACCTGCGCACCGCTGGCGTCGGCTTCCACGACCACGCGCCCGAAGCCGTCGTAAGTGTACGTGGTGACGGCGCCGGTCGCATGGGTCACCGACCCGGGGCGACCCGCCAGGTCGTACCAGAGCCGCGCCGTCTCGCCGAGGCCGACCTCGCCCGCGAGCGGGAGCGCCTCGGGGCAGAGGTCGTCCCAGGTGCCCGCGGGATCACGCGCCCACTTCCCACGAACGATCACCTTGAGGCGGCCCTCGCCATCGTAGGTGTAACGCTCGCGTTCGCCTTCGGGCGTGACGACTTCGAGGAGCCGACCGTCAGGCCCGTTCTTGCGGCACGTGCTGATATCCGGGAGGTTGCCCGTGAGCGCGTGCGTGGTGAGCCGCTCCAGGTGGCCCATGAGATCGTAAGTTTTCGAGACGATCGAACGACCGTTCTGCGCGGTGGCAAGCTGACCGCTGGCGGTGTGCGTGAAGCTCGCCGCTTGCGCCAGCCCGGTCGCTGATACGTTTGTCGATTGCAGGGATGGACCTGACCACGTGTAATCGGTCGACGCACCATAGGGCGATTGCAGAAAGAGAGGGCGCCCTGCCGCGTCGAGATCGACGACGGACGTGATGTGCGCGCCGAGCGGATCCACGACCGTCTCCTCCGGAAGCCCGGTCGCGTCGTCGTGATCGATCTCGACGACGCTGCCGTCAGGCCCCACGACCTTGCTCGGCGGCCCCCACGCCACGGGCGTGTACGTGGTCGTGCGCGCGAGCGCGTCGGTGGCATGCGTGAGCCTTCCTTTCGAGTCCCACGCGTACGACGCGATCACCTTGGTGGGGTCGCGCGGATCGAAGGCCTTCGACAGCCGGGCCGGGTTGGCTTGCCATTCCCAGCGCCGCCGGAGCGGGTCCTGTGAGCCCCAGTGACCGGGCGCGGGGTACTCGCGCGTCTCGGCGAGGTTGCCCTGATTGTCGTAGTAGACGCAGGCGCGCTCCTTGAGCGGACCTTCCGCGGCGGTCACGTCACCCGCAGCGTTGTAGTTCAGGGAGCGGACCGCTCCCGTACTGAGGGCGACCTGCTTGATCGATCGGCCATCGCGGTCGTAGTAGAAGATCCACGTGGCGCCGTACGGATCGACGACGACCGTGGCGCGTCCGGGCTGGGGTCCCGGGGCGTCCGGCCCGATACCGCGGGCTGGGGGCGCAGTGATATAGGTCTCGCACCCCTTGTCCGAAGGATCGGGCTTGAAGGCGTCGAGAGTGTCCACCACGAAGGCGGTGAGGCCTGCGGGCCGGAACTTCTCGGGCAGGTGAAAGACCGTCAGCAGTGCCGTGGCTGCATCGGCCGCGGATGGCGCGCGAAAGAGGGGCGCATTGGCCACCTTGAAAGCGGCCTTCGGGAGCGTGACGGGCGCCGCGCCGTCGTGGGTGCCCAGGGCCACCTCGTAGCGTCCTGGCGTAGCCTTGGGGCTGCGCAGGGTGAGGCTGTGGCGAGCGGGGACGAACGTCGTGGGCGCGAAGAGGTCCAGCTCGGCAAAAGCCGCGGAGCCACTCTGCGCGTAGTCACTCGCGTAGCTGCCGCCCTCGATCACGGTGGCCAGCGGCGCGATCGCCAGCTCGTCCGAGCACGCCGCGGGCGGATCGAGCACGATCTGATTCGCCTCGTTGCGCGTCGCCTGAAACGGAGCAGAGCACGCGCCTGCGGCGATATGCACGAGGCCGCGCGGACGGCCGCGGTAGACGCGCAGCATCTGGCCCTGATCGCGTAGCAGCGTGAGATCGCCGAGCTGGGT
>JBKJOI010000460.1:0-7303 GCA_046595695.1 Haliangiales bacterium
CTCGGCGGCGCCGGCGGCCACCGCGCGCGCGAACGTGGCTGGCGACATGGCGTCCTCGATCGAGAGATCACCGGCGGGGTCGTCGGCGACCGGGTCCCGGCGCACCATCACCGGCACGCGCCCGGCGCTGCCTTCCGGCAGCGCGTATGGATGGGCCACGCCCACGTCGACCACGCGCAGCGCGACGCCCAGCGCGTGCGAGGCCACGCTCGCCGCGGCGCCGCCGCGCGCGAAGTTGGCCACCATCGCGGCGGTGACCTCGGGCGGATAGGCCGAGACGCCCCGGCGCGCGACCGGATGATCCGCGGCGAACAGGATCGCGGCGGCCGAGCGGCTCGCCGGGCGCTCCACGCCCTGGATGCCGGCGAGCTGGATTGCGATCTCTTCGAGCATGCCCAGGCTGCCGGGCGGCTTGGTCAGGCGCCCCTGGCGCGCGCGCGCGGCCGCCTGCGCCTCGGCGTCGATCGGCGGGACGTTCCAGCCGAGCGTGCTCATGAGAGTCCGTTGACGAGCGCGAGAGAGGTCCGTCTCATGGCGCGCAGGCTAGATCACCTGCGGGACCTCACGCCAGCCCGCACATGCGCAGGCTCGCGTCCCACAGTCGTTCGCCCAGGCCCGCATCGCGCGCGGCCGCCGACGGCCTGGTCTCGCGCTCGTCGGCAAAATAGCGGCCGCTCACGCCCGCCAGCTCGGGATCGCTCGCCAGCTTCACCGACGTGCGCGCGCCGCGCTCGAGCGAGTCGCCCGCCATGTCGAAGCCCTCGCGCAGTAGCTTGGTCGTGATCACGCCCGGGTGCAGGCTGTTGGCGGTCAGGCGCGCCGGGGCGTGGCGCGTGGCGAGCGCGTTCGCGTGCAGGATGTTGGCGAGCTTGGACGTGGCGTAGGCGACGTAGCCGTCGTAGCCGCGCGCCATCGAGGGATCATCCAGGTCGAGCCGACCCTGCCCGTGCGCGACCGAGCTCACGTTCACCACGCGCGCCGCGCCGGCCTCGGTCAGGCGGGGCAAGAGCAGGTGGGTCAGCAGGAAGGGCGCCAGGTGGTTGACCGCGAAGGTCCGCTCGAGGCCGTCGACGGTGAGGCGGCGCTGGTGGGCGAAGGTCCCGGCGTTGTTGATCAGCACGTGCAGCGCCGGCTGCTCGCGTAGCAGCTCCAGGGCGCCCGCGCGCACCGCCTCGAGCGAGGCGAGGTCGAAGGTGACCCCGTCGACGCGCGCCGGCCCCGGCGCCACCGCGCGGCGGACCTCCTCGCACGCCGCGCGCACCCGCTCGGCGCTGCGGCCGTGCACGATCACGTGGTGCCCGCGCCGCACCAGCTCGAGCGCCGTCTGCTTGCCTATGCCATCGGTCGAGCCGGTCACCAGGACCACCGTGTCTGCGATCGCGCGGTCTACCATGACCCGTACGATGCCACCTGCGCCAGGCTCGGCGCATGTCGTCGGCCGAGCCCGTCCGAAAGTCGCGCAAGAAGGCCGCCGAAGCCGGGACCACCAGCCTCACCGTGGCCGAGGTCGCGGGCGCGTCCGCGACCTCCCGCGCTCATCGTCTCCGACCCCCAGGTCGCCTTCAAGATCCTCGCCCTCAACACCTAGAAGGCGCACTACCTGCGACAAGTCGCTCGAGGTTGTGCGCATGGCGCGCGCGCTCGCCGCCGACCCGGCGGCGGGCAAGAAGACCGAGGCCGAGGACGCGCTCGAGTTCGAGGCGCCCGCGTAGCTCACGATCGGCTTCTGCTACGAGCAGAACGGCCGCTTCTCGGGCGGCGCGTAAGGCGCCCCGCGCCGGCTTCGACGCGACGCTCGACAAGATGCTGGCCTCGGCGCAGAAGTTCGACGCCAGCAGGGTGCGCCCGCAGGACCTGGCCACCATGGCAGGGGCGTCCGCGCCGCCCGAGGAGTAAGATCGGCGGGTGCCGCGCGCCCGCACGACCGGAGGCGAGTCCGGGGAACGCGCCCGCGCCGCCGCGCGCGCGCCCCTGCCGCCCGGGCTCGAGCTCGGCGGCTCCACCGGCGGCAGCGCGCTCAGCCGCGACCAGGCGCTCGAGCGCGAGGAGCACGTCGCCAGCGTGCGTCGCCTGCGCCTGGTGCTGACGATCGGCGCCGTCATGTGGATGTTCACCGGTGGGCTCGATCTCATGGTCTGGACCTGGATCGATCGCGGCGTCGACATGCGCTGGATGTGGGGCTTCCGCGGCGCCGAGTTGCTCGTCCTCTGCGCCGGCATCTACCGGCTGCACCGCAAGCCGCTGCCGGGCCCGCGCCTGCTCGCCGCGATCGCGACGGTCACCCTGGTCGGCGCCGCGGTGACCATCGCGGTGCTCGCGCTCGAGTACGGCGGCATCGCCAGCCCGTACGCGCACGGCGTGTCCTCGGTGGCGGTTGGCTGCGGGATCGCGCTGCCCTACCACTGGAAGCGGGGCGTACGCCTGCTCGGCGGCATCGCGCTGTCGTGGCCGCTCTTCTTCCTGGCCGTCGCGCCCTGGTCGGCGCGGGTCGCCGCGCAGCTCGCGGATCCCGCGGCGCTCACCCTGTTCGCGCAGCACTCCATCTTCATCGCGGCGACCGCGACGCTCCTGGTCGCCGGCGGGCACGCGCACTGGGTGCTGAGCCGCCAGGTCTACGAGGCGCGCAGCATCGGCCGTTACCGGCTCAAGCGTCGCATCGCCCGCGGCGGCATGGGCGAGATCTGGCGCGCCTACCACCCGGCCCTGCGCCACGACGTGGCGGTGAAGATCCTGCGCCTGGGCGAGGGCGCCCACGAGAGCGGCGCGGCGCGGCGCTTCGAGCGCGAGGTCACCGCCACCGCCGAGCTCACGCACCCCAACACCGTGCGCGTGCTCGACTTCGGCGTGACCGACGACGGGCTGTGGTTCTACGCGATGGAGCTGCTCGAGGGCGAGACGCTGGAGCGGCTGGTCACGCGCGAGCAGGGCCTGCCCGCGGCGCGCGCGGTGCACTTGCTCCGGCAGGCCGCGCGCGCCATGGCCGAGGCGCACCTGCGCGGGCTGGTGCACCGCGATCTCAAGCCGGAGAACCTGTTCGTGACCTCGCTCGGCGGCGAGGGCGACTTCGTGAAGGTGATCGATTTCGGCATCGCCAAGGACCAGGGCGACGCCGCCGGCCAGGGGCTCACCGATGATGGCAAGCTGTTGGGGACGCCGCTCTACATGGCGCCCGAGCAGGGCGAGGGCAAGGCCGTCGACGCGCGCTCCGACGTCTACGCGCTGGGCGCTGCGCTCTACTTCGCGCTCACCGGCGTGCCGCCGTTCACGGCCGCCTCGGCGGTCGCCATCCTGTCGGCGCACCTGCACACGCCGCTCGTGCCACCGTCGGCGCGCACCGACCGCGAGGTCCCGGCCGACGTCGAGCGCATCGTCGAGCGCTGCCTGGCCAAGGCGCCCGCGGATCGCTACACCGATGCGGGCGGGCTGGCCGAGGCGCTCTCGGCGTGCTCGGTGGCGGGCCTGTGGCGGCCTCCGCTCGTCGGGCTGCCGCCGCGCGGGGCTGCCCGGTCAGCCGTGCTGGAGCTGGGGACGGATCCCGAGCAAGGCGAGCACGTCGACGTCTTCGATCGTGGCACGGTCGAGCTCGACGCCACGCCGGCGCCCACACTGCGGCAGCGCCCCGGGCCGTGACGGCTGCCGCGGCGAGATCCCCGGGCGGTGATACGCTGGTGGACGCATGCAGCAGGGAACCGTGAGGAGTATGGGGGCCGTCGTCGTGGTCTGCACGGCGATCGTGCTCGGGGCCTGCTACGCACCGAGCTTCGAGCGCTGCGCGGTGGTGTGCAACGCGGCCGCGGCCGCGCCGTGCCCGAACGCTCTGACCTGCGGCGGTGACGGCTTCTGCCACGCCGCCGGCGATCCCGAGACTTGCAACACGGGCATCGACGGCGGCCTGCCCGATGCCGATACCGACGGTGGCACCGACGGCATCGACGCCGCGCTGCCGGTCTGCGAGGACGCGGGCGCGCTCCCCGACACGGGCGCGCCGCCGCCGGTCGGCATCTTCGAGAGCGTCGACACCGGCTACCTGCACACCTGCGGCATCGACGACGCGAACGGGCTGTGGTGCTGGGGCGAGAACGACCGCGGCCAGCTCGGCGTCGGCGACACGGTGCGGCGCGGCTTGGCGACCGCGGTCACCGGGGCGTCGGGATGGACGATGGTCTCGGCCGGCGACGGCTTCAGCTGCGGGATCCGCCAGGCCGTGCTGCTGTGCTGGGGCGACGACGGCTACCAGACCCTCGCCAACGGGGCGCCCATCTCGCACGCCAGCGTGCCCACGGCGGTCAGCGGCGGCGGCGCCTGGAAGGCGATCGCGGCCGGAGGCCAGCACGCCTGCGGCATCAAGACCGACGGCTCGCTGTGGTGCTGGGGCTCCAACTCGAACGGCCAGCTCGGCCTCGGCAACAACGACGACAAGACCCTGCCCACCCGCACTGGTACCGACACCGACTGGCTGTCGGTGAGCACGGGCGGGCAGAACACCTGCGCGATCAAGACCGGAGGGGCGCTGTACTGCTGGGGCGCGGGCAGCGGCGGCCGGGTCGGCGACGGCGCGACCGTGGATCGCAACGCGCCGGTGCCCATCTCCGCCGGCACGGCTTTCCGCGCCGTCTCGACCAGCGAGTACCACTCCCAGGCCATCACGACCGGCGACAAGCTGCTGGTCTGGGGCCTGAACGGCGCCGGCCAGCTCGGCCAGGACACGCCCGGGGGCTTCTCGGCGACGCCCCTGCCGCTCGAGGCGGCGACCAGCTTCGCCGCCAGCGCCGCCGGCAACGACGTCGGCTGCGCGGCGACGACGGCGGGGTCGACCTACTGCTGGGGCAGCAACCTTTACGGCGTGCTCGCGCGCGATGACTTCAGCGACGCCGCTGCGCCGGTCGAGATCGAGGAGCTGGGCGGCCGCACCATCGTGCAGCTCGACCTGGGCATCGGTCACGCCTGCGCCCGCGACAGCGCCGGCGAGCTGCGCTGCTGGGGCCTGGCCGGCGACGGCCAGGTCGGCAACGGCGCCATCGCCAACGCCGAGGCGCCGGTTTCGGTGCGCGCGGCCACCTGCGCGCCCATCGCCCAGCTGTCCGTCGGCGACGAGCACGCGTGCGTGCGCGCGGGCGGCGCGCTCTACTGCTGGGGCCGCGGCGGCTCGGGTCGCCTGGGCGTCGGCGACGCGCGCGACCGCTTCGTCGGCGAGGCGGTGGGCGCGAGCCTCACGTGGAGCGACGTCGCCGCGGGCGGCCGGCACACCTGCGGCATCGCGGCGGGCGCGCTCTACTGCTGGGGCGACAACGCCCACCGTCAGCTCGGCTACCCGCAGTTCGCCGATCAGCTCACGCCCAAGAAGGTTGGCAGCAAGACCGACTGGACGCGCGTCTTCGCCGGCACCGTCCACACCTGCGCCATCGACGCCGGAGGCGGGCGCTACTGCTGGGGCTTCAACGAGACCGGTGCGGCCGGCTCGGGTGACACGAACCCGGTCGGGACGCCGACGAGCTTCCTCGGCGGTCCGCCGAGATGGACGAGCGCCAGCGGCGGCGAGGGCCACACCTGCGGGCTCGGCGACGACGGCGCCAGCCTCGGTCAGCTGTGGTGCTGGGGTGCGAACAACACCGGCCAGCTCGGCCTCGGCGACGTGCTGCCGCGGCTGTCGCCGGCGCGCGTCGGGCTGGGCGACGGCTGGAGTCGCGTGGCCACGTCCGCGGCCGGGTTCACCTGCGCGGTGCAGAGCGGGGTCGCGCAGTGCTGGGGCGACAACTACGACGGCCAGGTCGGCAACGGCATGACCACGACGGTCGTGGACGCGCCCGTGGAGGTGATGGGCGGCCAGACCTGGAGCGACGTCGACGTTGGCGGCGCGCACTCGTGCGGCGTGACCACCGGCGGCGACGTGCGCTGCTGGGGCTTCGCCTTCAACGGTCGGCTGGGCTACGGGACGGTCGAGCCGGACGTGCTGCGCTTCGGCTCACCGGCCGACCCGGTCGCGCCGGCGGGCGGCTGGGCGCGCGTCGGGGTCGGCCTCGACTACTCGTGCGGGCTGCGCACCGACGGCTCGGTGTGGTGCTGGGGCGGCAACCAGCACGGCACGCTCGGCAACGGCGCTGGCATGGTGCTCAGGCCGACGGCCGTGGTCATCATTCCGTAGCGGGCGCGGGCCTTCTTCGCCACCTCGCCGCTCGCGGGGTAGACTCGCACGATGACGCGACGGCTCCTGGGCCTGGTGCTGCTGCTCGCCTCGGGCGCGGCGCTCTCCTGCGCCACCTTGAAGAAGGATCAGACGGTCTGTCCCGAGTTCAGGAACCTCCGCTGCGTCGGCCGCACCGTCTGCGACATGGACGAGCAGCGTGGCTGCCGCACCTGCGCCTGCGAGGACGCGACCAACCTCCCCGAGCCCGACCAGGCGCCCGAGAACCCCAGCCTGCCGGGGGGCTGAGCACCGCCCATGAGCGACGATCGTCCCGACGACCACGATCACGCGCCCGTCGACCGACACGACGAAGGCCACGACGACGAGGCGCTGCGCGTCGAGCGCGCCGAGTGGACCGGCGACAGCGTTCTCCTCGGCGACGACGAGGTCGTGCGCGAGGAGCCGCTCGAGATCCGCATCGGCGGCACGCCGCTCGCGGTGGTCATGCGCACCCCCGGCCACGACGAGGAGCTCGCGCGCGGCTTCCTGATCTCGGAGGGCGTGGTGCGCCGCGCCGCCGAGATCGTCTCGGTGCGGCACTGCAGCGCCGCGTCGGGCGACGGCGAGGGCAACGTCGTGCAGACGATCCTCGCGCCCGGCGTCGAGGTCGACTGGGCGCGGCTGCGCCGGCACATGTACGCGAGCTCGAGCTGCGGCGTCTGCGGCAAGCGCACCATCGCCTCGGCGCTCGCGGTCGCCGGCGCGCTCGACGACGACGGCACGCGCGTCGCCAGCGACACGCTCTACGCGCTGCCCGACCAGCTGCGCGCGGCGCAGGCGACCTTCGGGCGCACCGGCGGGCTGCACGCGGCGGGGCTCTTCGACCCGGCGGGCACCATGCGGGTGGTGCGCGAGGACGTCGGCCGCCACAACGCGGTCGACAAGGTGATCGGCTGGGCGGCCGCGCGCGGCGGCGCGACGCTGGCGCGGCGTATCCTCGTGGTCTCCGGCCGGGTCTCCTTCGAGATCGTCCAGAAGGCGCTGGCGGCGCGCGCGCCGATCGTCGCGGCGGTCTCGGCGCCGTCGTCCCTGGCCATCGCCGCCGCGCGCGCCGGGAACGTCACGCTGGTGGCCTTCCTGCGCGGCCGGCGCATGGGCGTCTACGCGGCCAGCCACCGC
>JBKJOI010000536.1:0-4492 GCA_046595695.1 Haliangiales bacterium
TGTGCTGAGGATCAGGTAGTTGCCGTCGATCACCGGCCATGTGCTGTGGCGGCAGGGGCTGTCGCGGGCGGGTGATCCGTCCCGGCCGGTGATCGACGGCAACTACCTGATCCTCAGCACGGCGACCACGGGTCTGTACGTGGTCGACAAGCGCACCGGCCAGCTCTACGAGTCGTGGAATCCGGGCGACGGCATCACCGCCGCCCCGACCGTGATCGGTGATCGGCTGTACGTGATCTCGAACGGTGGCGTGCTGTACGCGATGAACCTGTCGCGCTTCTAGGCCAGCGCGCGATGGTCCCTGCGAAGGGAAGAGTGGTCGGGAGAAACGGCCGACGCCGCTAGACCGCGGGGACGACGGGCGTCATCTCGAGGCGGCGGACGAGCTCCTTGAGCCGTCTCAGACCGCCCGTGTCGCGGCAGCGGAACTCGACGCCGAGGCCTTCCTCGCCAGGCGACTGGCGCGCCCAGGCGACGCGGCCCTCGATGAGTAGCGGTGCGGCCGCACCCGGGGGCACGACCTCGATCACCACGGGAGTGCCGGCCGGCTGGAACTCGCGCGTGCGCAGGAACGCGCCGCCCGGCCCGATGTCGTCGAGCGTGGCGCTGTGGCGCGAGCGGTCTTCCTTGACCCGCCAGTCGACACGCAGCTCGATGGGCAGACGACGGTGACGCCGGGGCGCCACCGCTCGGGCCATCTCGCCGCGGGCGACCGCGAGCAGGAAGTCCCGCTTGTGGCGCTCGGCGGCGAGGAACTCGATCCCCACGCCGGCGCGCTGGCCGATCCGGTAGCGGCCCTGGCGACGCCAGGCCACGAAGCCTCGTAACAGCACCCGGTCTTCCAGCTCCGGGAATCGAACTTCCATGACCACTGCTTCGCCGAGTGGGATGGCCTCCCGAGTTGGATAGAACAGGCCTCCGTACAGGAACGACGACTGGTAGTGCTCGAGGAATTCCGTACCGTTGCGATAGCGGACTTTCAACATCCGCGTCATTTGGTCCCTCCGCTCCCTACCCGGCCCTGAAGACCCCAAGTAACATTGGGGCAGATGTGGGTCAAGAACTCCTTCCCGTATACGACGCGTTGCGTCAAATGTCCAACTTTGCACTGGAACAGCTCGAATCCCGCGAGATAAGCCGTGGAAATGACGTGACTCCTGCGGCTGACATGGGCTAACCCTCAAGACCGATGGTGGTCGAGCGAGTGGCGACGCGGCGGGGGCTCGAGGACTTTGTCGAGTGGGGCTCCCGCCCTGATCTGACGGCACGGCGGCTGGATGCAGACGTCGAGCCCTACTGGAAGCACGCGGCGCGGGAGTTGTTCCTGCTGCGCGACGGCCGCCGCGTGGTGGGTCGCATTGCTGCGATCGCCAACCTGAGCCACGACTCCCGCCACGCGGACGGGCGCGGCTTCTTCGGCTGGTTCGATGCTCCGAACGATCCGGATGCGGCGCGCGCACTCGTCGAGGCGGCCGGGCAGTGGCTACGCGAGCGCGGCTACACGCACGTGCGCGGGCCGCTGCACCTGGGCCTCGGCGAGGAGCAAGGCGCGCTGATCGAGGGCTTCGAGCCGCCACCCGGCGTACTGTCGCCTGACAACGAGCCGTATGTGCCGGAGCTGCTCGAGAAGGTCGGCATGCGCGTGGTCCACCAGCGCCACGGCTACGCCTGGGACCGCGAGGAGGTCCCGGCGCCGCCGGCGTCGCTGCGTCGCGGCGGCAGCGGTGACCTGGTCTACCGCACCATCGAGCCCGCCAACCACCGCGCCGAGGCGCTGCGCTTCCTGGCCACCTATAACGCTGCCCACGTCGATCGTTTTGGCTTCGTGCCGATGAGCGAGGACGAGGCGCGGGCGCGCGTGCGCGACGTGCTGGCGTTCGGCGACCCGCGGCTGTTCTGGCTGGCCGAAGTGCGCGGCGAGCCCGCGGGCGTGGTCGTGGCCATGCCGGTGCTGGCCGATGGCGAGGCGGTGCCCGCGCCCCGCCAGGGCGGCCGTCTGGCCGCCTTTCGCGCGCTCCGGAGCGCCGTGCGCGGCCGCGGGCTTTCCCGGGTGCACCTGGTGACGGTCGCCGTCGATCCGCGCTTCCGCGCGCTGCACGTGGGCGCGCAGCTGCTCCTGCGGGCGTGGCGCGCGGCGCTCGATCTGGGCGTGCACGAGGCCGAGCTGGCGGGCGTGGACGCCGACGACGAGGCCATGCACCACCTGCTCTGGCGCCTGGGCTGCCGGCGGCTGCGTCGCTACGGCGTGTTCGAGATGGCGCTGCGGTAGGAGCGGCCCGGGCGCGCGGCGCTCAGCGCGGCTTGTGGTACTTGCGGCGCAGGTCGCCGACCACGTGCAGGAACATCTGCCCCCCGGCGAGGCCGAGCAGGGTCCACGCCAGGCCCTCGTGGCGGCCCGCCGCGAGCAGCCCGGCGCCGCTCACCGTCATGGCGGCCACGACCACTGACGAGTAGATCCGCCGGCCCAGACGATCCGCGGCCCCCGGCAGCTGCGGGTCGGAGGTCTTGAGCTCGAGCCGGCCGGAGCGCAGGTCCTCCAGGATCTGGTGCACCTGCACCGGCAGGTTGCGCGTCGCGGTGGCCAGGTCGGAGAGGATGCGCAGACCCTCGCGGGCGAGCCGCTCGGGGTGGTAGCGCTTCCACAAGAGCTTCATGAAGTACGGCCGGACCTCGGAGAACACGTCCAGGGTCGGGTGGATCTCCTTGCCGATCCCCTCGACGGTCATGAGGGCCTTGCCGACCATGAGCATCTCGGTCGGCATCTCGATCTCGTACTTCACCGCGCCCTGCACGAGGTCGCGGATCATCGCGGAGATCTCGATCTCGTGCAGCGGCCGGTTCAGGTACTTGCGCGCCAGCATCGAGACCTCGGCGCGGAAGGCGCCCTGGTCGACCTTGCCGCGCGGGCGGCCCATGGCGAGCAGCGAGTCGGCGAGCGCGCCGTCGTCGTTGCGCACCGCCGCGATCATGAGATCAATGGTGCGGTCACGCATCTCGGGCGACAGCCGCCCGACCAGGCCGAGGTCGATCATGCCGACCACCGGCGCCTCGGGCGGGCCCAGGATGAGGATGTTGCCGGGGTGCGGATCGGCGTGGAAGAGCCCGTCCTCGAAGATCATCTGCGCGATGATCGCGACCGCGGCCTTGGCGATGACTTCGCCCGAGGCGCCGCCCGCGACCGCGGCGTAGACCTTCTGGCCGTCGAAGAACTCGAGCGTTAGCACCTTCTTGCCCGAGGCCTGCTTGTAGACGCGCGGGAAGCGCACGATGGCGTTGCCGGCGAAGTTCGCGGCGAACGCCTCGGCGTTGGACGCCTCGACGGTGAAGTCGAGTTCGGCCATGATCGCGCGGTCGAACTCGCCGACGAGGCCGACCGGCGAGTAGATGCGTGACTCGGGGATGGCACGCTCGACGACGTGGGCCAGGAAGTAGAGCAGGTCGAGATCGCGCTCGATGGTGTGGCGGATGCGTGGCCGCTGCACCTTGACGACGACCTGGACGGGCTCGGTCTCGCCGGTGGGCACGAGGGTCGCGCGGTGCACCTGGCCGATCGACGCGCAGGCGAGCGGCGCGTCGACGAAGCTGGCGAAGATCTCCTCGATGGGCGCGCCCAGGGTCTCGGCGATGGTCGCCTTGACGTCGTCGAGCGCCATGGCCGGGACGTTGTCCTGGAGCTTCTTCAGCTCGACGATCACGTCGGCGGGGATCACGTCGGGCCGGGTCGACACGATCTGCCCCAGCTTGATGAACGAGGGGCCCAGATCCTGGAGCGCGAGGCGCAGCCGCTCGGCGACGCTGATGCGGCGCCTGACCGCCTCGCCCTGGCCGTCGCCCTCGGGTGGCTCCTTGGCGCCGCCGCCGAGCCCGGCGCGGGCCAGGACCTCGCCGAAACCGTGGCGCGCGAGCACCGTCGTGATCTGCCGCAGGCGTTCGATGTCCTTCACCGCCGTGACGATCGAGAGCATCGGAGTGGGCCGAGTATACAGATCAAGATTGAAAGCGCGCGCGCGCCTGCTTAGATCGCGGCATGTCCCAGGCTCCTGCTAGCACCTTCGACTTCGCATCGGTCATCGCCGCCGATCTGAAGCTGCCCCGTCCGAGCGTCGAGAAGACCCTGCAGCTGTTCGGCGAGGGCGCGACCATCCCGTTCGTTGCGCGCTACCGCAAGGAGCAGACCGGCAACCTCGACGAGGTCCAGCTCGCCGCCATCCAGCAGCAGCTCGAGTTCCTGACCGAGCTCGAGGCGCGCAAGAAGACCGTGCTCGCCTCGATCGAGGAGCAGGGCAAGCTCACCGACGAGCTGCGCGCGCGCATCATCGCGACCGCCTCGCGCACCGAGCTCGAGGATCTCTACTTGCCCTTCAAGCCCAAGCGCCGCACCCGCGCGATGATCGCCAAGGAGCGCGGGCTCGAGCCGCTCGCCGAGCTGGTGTGGGCGCAGTCGCGCACGCCGGGCGGCACGCGCGAGGCCCTGGCCACGCCCTTCGTCAGC
>JBKJOI010000543.1:0-6051 GCA_046595695.1 Haliangiales bacterium
GACCGCGGCCGCGAGCTGCGACCGCGTCATGCGCGCGATCATGCCGACCAGCTCTTCGATCTGCTGGGTGGCGTTGGCGCCCTTGAGCGCGGCCGCGAGCGCCGCCGCGGTCATGGACGGCTGCTTGGTCGCGAGCGTGAGGCCGAAGAGCTGCATGACCAGGAAGCTGCCCGCATAGTTCGCCGCCGAGAAGATGGCCTCGACGAAGATGGGCAGCTTGGCCCAGCCGATGATGAACTTGAGCGCCGCGGTGAACGCGGTGAGCACGCCGCCGCCGCCGGCCGAGCGCAGCATGCCCCACCACTCCTTGCGAGAGCTCGTGATGTAGTGCTCGCCGGTGTAGCCGACGCGCTCGATCACCTTGCGCGCGATCAGGCGCAGGTTGTTGCGGATGAGCTGGCGGAACGACAGGTCGCCGATCACCGCCGAGATCACCGTGACCAGCATGCGCTGCGCGTGGCCCTGGCGCTCGGCGGGCGCGCGGCCGACCTCGAGCAGGGGCGCCAGCATCTCGAGCCGCACCAGGCAGTGCCCGATGACGTCCATGCGGTACACGATGTCGACGCTGACGCCGGCGCGCTCCATGTGATCGTGGACGACCATGAGCTCGCCGCGGCAACGATCGGCGATCGAGCGCACATCGCCCTCGTCGGCGCGGCCGGTGATGAGATCCTCGCAGACCCCGGGCAGCGCGTAGAACGGCGAGTGAATCAGCGAGCCGCCCGAGGCGCGCGCGCGGATCTCCTCGGAGAAGCCGAGCGCGGCCACGCGCATGGACAAGAGGCGCATGGCGTCGGCGACACCGGCGCGCAGCGGCGCCCAGCCCGTGTCGGAGAGCAGGCCGGCCACGCGCGCGAGCAGCTCGGGCGGCAGCTCGGCGATCCACTCGGCGTCGCGGCGCTCGGGGAACATCGCGGCGATGAGCTCGTCGAGGTGGCCGTCCTCGCGCGCGCGCGGCAAGAGCTTGTGCGACAGCCGGTCGATGGTCTCGACCAGGAAGCCGCGATCGTTGGGCACGCCGACCTCGGAGAACGCGTGCATCGCCGAGCTCTCGCCCAGCACCAGCGCGAGCGTCGCGGTCAGCGCCTCGCGCCACGCCGGTACCTGGTCGACCGCGTCGAGCACCAGCGTGAGGCGCAGGAACTGCGCGCGCGTGCCGGTGAGCGTGCCGGTGCCGACGGGCGGCGGCGCCGGATCGCGGATCCACGCGCCCAGCCGCTCGAGCGTCAGCTGCCGCCCGCGCACCGAGGCCGCCGGGTCCAGCCCGCACAAGGCCTCGTAGAGCGCGCGCAGCACCTTGTGGTACGGGGCCGACGGCGAGAGCGCCCGACAGAAATCGACGACGCTGGGTACGGACGACGTCATGAGCTTCGCAGGTATACGCGATGCTCCGCGGCGGCGTCCAGCTCGGGCGCGCCGCGCCGTCCAGCACGGGCGCACCGCACGGCGCACCGCACCGCACGGCACGGCACGGGCACGCCGCGCCCGCGTGCCGTACACTGCCCGGGACATGCGCCTCTCGACGATCCTCGCCGAGCTCGACGACGACCCCACGGCCGACCTGCAGCTGGGCGCCGTGCTCGACGCCACGCACCACGCGGGCTTCGGCTTCCTGATCGCCTTCCTCGCCATCCTGTCCTGCTCGGTGCCCGGGGTCGGCGTGCCCTTCGGCCTGGCCATCGCGCTGCTCGGCATGCAGATCGCGGCCGGCTACGAGCAACCCTGGCTACCCAAGCGGCTGCGCCGGCACGTGGTCTCGTGGCGCACCCGCCGCTGGCTCGCCGAGAAGCTGGCGCGCGGCACCGGCTGGGTCGAGAAGGTCATCTACCCGCGCTGGCCGTTCTTCTTCCGCCGCGAGATCTGGCCGCTGTGCGGACTGGGCCTCCTGGTCCAGGGCGTCGGACTCGCCCTGCCCCTGCCCATCCCCGGCTCGAACCTCATGTTCGCCGCGCCCATCGCCGCCTACGCGTTCGGCCTGCTCGAGGACGACGGCTGCCTGCTCGCCATCGGCCACGCGGCGACCGTGCTCAACATCTTGCTGTCGCTCCTGCTCTGGGACGCGTTCGTGCGCGCCTTCCAGTCGGTCACGGGTTTCGTGGGCGGGCTTTTTTCGTAGCGAGCCGCGTGTTAAGCCTGCGCGCATGAAGCTCGCGACGCTCCGCGACGGCAGCCGCGACGGTAAGCTCCTGGTGGTCAAGCGTGACGGCCAGGTGGCCCTGCCCGCGGGCAACATCGCGCCCACGATGCAGGCGGCGCTCGATCGCTGGGACGAGGTCGAGCCCAAGCTGCGCGACCTCGCCGACCACCTCGAGCGCGGCGACATCACCGGCATCCTCGTCGATCCCTCGCGCCTGGCCGCGCCGCTGCCGCGCGCCTACGAGTGGGTCGACGGCTCGGCGTTCCTGAACCACGTGATCCTCGTGCGCAAGGCGCGCAAGGCCGAGCCGCCGCCCACGCTGCGCACCGATCCGCTGGTCTACCAGGGCGGCTCGGGCGACCTGCTCGGCCCGCGCGACGACATCCGGCTCGCCGACGAGGCCTGGGGCGCCGACTTCGAGGGCGAGGTCTGCGTGATCCTCGGCGACACGCCGCAGGGCGTGAGCGCGGCCGACGCCGGCCAGCACGTCCGCCTGGTCACCATCTGCAACGACGTCACCCTGCGCAACCTGGTGCCCGACGAGCTGGCCAAGGGCTTCGGCTTCTTCCAGTCCAAGCCGGCGACCGCGTTCGCGCCGTTCGCGGTCACCCCCGATGAGCTGGGCGACGCCTGGCAGGGCGGCCGGCTGCACCAGCGCCTGCGCGTCAGCTATAACGGCGCGCTGGTCGGTGACTGCGAGGCGGGCGCCATGCACTTCTCCTTTCACGAGCTCATCGCGCACATCGCGCGCACGCGCCGCTTCACCGCCGGCACCATCCTCGGCTCGGGCACGGTCTCGAACGAAGACCGCGCGCGCGGCATCTCCTGCCTGGCCGAGCGGCGCATGATCGAGATCATCGAGACCGGCGCCGCCAAGACGCCGTTCATGAAGGGTGGCGACCACGTCGAGATCGAGGTCGTCGACGCGGCCGGGCGCAGCATCTTCGGCCGGATCGCGCAGGGCGTGATCGCGACGGACGCGGCCCGGACCCACGAAGGGAGCAACTCGTGAAGCTCACCCTGTTCTCGTTCTGGCGGAGCTCGTGCAGCTGGCGCGTGCGCATCGCGCTCGCGTGGAAGAACCTGCCCTACGAGTACGCCTCGGTGCACCTGGTCAAGGACGGCGGCGAGCAGTGGAAGGCCGACTACCTGGCGCGCAACCCGCAAGGCATGGTGCCCATGCTCGAGGTCGTCGAGGGCAACCACCGGCGCGTGATCGCGCAGTCCCTGGCGATCGTCGAGTACCTCGAGGAGCGCGTGCCCGAACCGGCGCTCTTGCCCCGCGATCCGTACCTGCGCACGCGCACGCGCCAGCTCGCCGAGATCGTGAACTCGGGCATCCAGCCCTTTCAGAACCTGTCAGTCACCCGGCGCATCGTCGAGCTCGGCGCCGACGACAAGGCCTGGGCGCACGGCTTCATCGAGCGCGGCCTGGGCGCCTTCCAGCGCGCCGCCGCCGAGACCGCCGGGCGCTACTGTGTGGGCGACTCACCGACGCTGGCCGACGCCTGCCTGGTGCCGCAGCTCTACCACGCGCGCCGCTTCGGCGTGGACCTGGCGCCGCTCGCGCGCCTGGTCGAGATCGAGAGCGCGTGCGCCGCGCTGCCGGCCTTCCAGGCCGCCCACGCCGATGTACAACCCGACGCGCAAGCGTCGTCCTGAGCCTGTAGTAGCCTCTGTGTAAGAGTTCATCAGGCAGGCGGTAGGCCTCGACCAGGCCCCCCGCACCGCACCGGAGAGAATCACATGTCGAAGCCGAAGCTCGCGCCGCTCGGAATCAAGAAGCTCGAAGGCCTGCACTACTACGTGCGCGATCTCGAGCGCAGCCGGAAGTTCTACGGCGACCGCATGGACTTCTCGGAGACCGCGCGCTCGACACCCGCGCTGGAAGAGGACGGCAGGCAGAAGTCGGCGGTCTTCCAGGCCGGCGAGTGCACGATCGTCTGCTCGCAGCCGCTCGGCACCGGTGGCCGCGCCGAGCGCTTCCTGCGCAAGCACCCTGACGGCGTCGGCACCCTGGTCTTCGAGATCGAGGACGCCGACCGCACCTTCAAGCTGCTCGAGGAGCGCGGCGGCACGCCCATCAACGACATCCAGACCTGGAAGGACGACGGCGGCACGCTGCGCTCCTTCTCGATCACGACGCCGTTCGGCGACACCACCTTCCGCTTCATGGAGCGGCGCGGCTTCCTGACGCTGTTCCCGGGCATCGAGGGCTACGCCGGCGCCGCGCGCGAGAACCGTTTCGGCTTCCAGCAGCTCGATCACGTGACGTCCAACTTCCAGACCATGAAGCCGGCGCTCCTGTGGATGGAGCACGTGCTGGGCATGGAGCAGTTCTGGGAGGTCGCCTTCCACACCACCGACGTGGATCCCGGCCGCCAGCAGGGCTCGGGGCTCAAGTCGATCGTCATGTGGCTGCCCGACACCAACGTGAAGTTCGCCAACAACGAGCCGGCGCGCCCGTTCTTCAAGTCCTCGCAGATCAACATCTTCAACGAGGAGCTGCGCGGCGACGGCGTGCAGCACGCGGCCTTCACGGTCGCCGACATCATCCAGGCGGTGCGCGGCCTGCGCGGCCGCGGCGTGCAGTTCATGCCGACCCCGGGCAGCTACTTCGACATGCTGCCCGAGCGGCTCAAGAAGACCGGCATCGACCACATCGACGAGGACATCCAGGTCCTGCGCGACCTCGAGATCCTCGTCGACGGCGACAAGCACCACGAGTACATGCTGCAGATCTTCCTCAAGGAGTCGGCGTCCACGTATAACGACCCGAACGCCGGGCCGTTCTTCTACGAGATCATCCAGCGCAAGGGCGACCGCGGCTTCGGCGCGGGCAACTTCCGCGCGCTGTTCGAGAGCATCGAGCGCGAGCAGGTCAAGGCGGGGCGTGCCTGATGCTGGAGCGGATAGCGGTCGGGAAGATCCCGGCGAAGCACCACATCGCGCTGCGCGATGAAGAGGGGCGCCTCCTGTGGGAGGAGTGCTTCACCCGCGACGGCTTCGACGGCCCGTACACCATCTGCTACCACCTGCGCCGGCCACACGAGCACCAGGTGTCCCGGCCGACGCACGGCTGGCCCGCTCCGATCGCCGCGCCCGGCGTGACCGGGGACGGCGAGCGTCCGCTCGCCAAGCGCCACTACCGCTCGCAGGAGCTGAAGAAAAAGGGCGGCGCACCCGTCGACGCGCGCGTGCCGCTGCTCTTCAACAAGGACGTCATCCTGGCGGTCGCGCATCCCGACGCCGCGGATCCGACCTACGTCGCCAACGCCGACGGTGACGAGCTGCTCTACATCCACGAGGGCGGCGGCACCGTGCGCAGCCTGCTCGGCGATCTGCGCTTCGAGCAGGGCGACTACGTGTGCCTGCCGCGGGGCCTCTTGCACCGGCTCATCCCGTCAGCGGGCGCGCAGTACTGGCTGTCCATGGAGTTCGCCGGCGGCGTGGATCTATTGAAGCAGTGGCGCAACGATCACGGCCAGCTGCGCATGGACGCGCCCTACAGCCACCGCGACTTCAGGCGCACCGAGCTGGTCGGTCCGCTCGACGAGAGCATCCTGGCGCTGCACGTCAAGCGCGGCGGCCGCTGGCACGCGTTCACGCTGCCGGCGTCGCCGCTCGATGTGGTCGGCTGGGACGGCAGCGTCTACCCGTGGGCGTTCCCGATCCTGAGCTTCCAGGCGCGCGCCGGCCTGGTGCACCTGCCGCCCACGTGGCACGGCACCTTCGGCGCGCGCGGCGCGCTGGTGTGCAGCTTCGTGCCGCGCCTGCTCGACTTCCACCCCGACGCGATCCCCTGCCCGTACCCGCACTCGTCGCCGAGCTGCGACGAGTTCCTGTTCTACGCCGCGGGCAACTTCACCTCGCGCAAGGGCGTGGGCCCCGGCAGCATCTCGCACCACCCGGGC
>JBKJOI010000695.1:0-3453 GCA_046595695.1 Haliangiales bacterium
CGGGGATCGCGGCGCGCGCGTGTGGAGCGCGCGCACCGGCGCGCTGGTCGCCGAGCTCGACGGCCACGGCGGCGACGTGCTGGCGGTCGCCTTCGACCCGCGCGCCGACGCAGTGCGCGTGGTGACCACGGCAGACGACGGCCGCGTGCGGCTGTTCGAAGCGCCGACCGGCCGCCTGCTCGCGGTCCGCGACGCGCGCGGGCCGGCGCACGCGCCGCGCGTGGCCGCCGACGGGGCGCACGTGACCGTGCTGGTCGGTGGCGTCGCGCTCACCTGGTCGCTGGGCGAGGAGACGCGGCTGGCGCTCGACGTCGCGGCGCGCGTCGGTGCGCGGGGCCGCTGGCGGTCGACCAGCGGCCGCCTGTTCGCGCGTCCGCTCGAACGCTAGCTCGAGTCGGCGTAGAGTGTCGTCCCTCGGAGGTGTCGACATGGCGGGCCAGGCGAACGAGCTCACGGGACCAGACTTCACGCAGGGCGTGCCGGCAGGTGACGTCAAGGACGGCGTTCCGCTGCTCGGCCACGCCGGGGCCGAGGCGGTGGTGCTGGTGCGCCAGGGCGCCGACCTCCACGCCGTGGCCGCGAGCTGCACGCACTACGGCGGCCCGCTCGCCGAGGGTTTGGTCGTGGGCGGCACGCTGCGGTGCCCGTGGCACCACGCCTGCTTCGATCTGAAGACCGGCGAGGCCGTGGGCGCGCCGGCGCTGAACCCGATCGCGTGCTGGGACGTGCGCGCCGAGGGCGGCGTGGTGCGCGTCGGCGCGAAGCGGCAGGCCGCTGTGCCCACGCCGCGCGCGGGCGGCCCGGCGGCGATCGTGATCATCGGCGCCGGCGCGGCCGGCCACGCTGCGGCCGAGCGGCTGCGCGCGCTCGGCTACACCGGCACGCTGACCCTGGTCGGCGCGGACGAGTCGCCGCCCGTCGATCGCCCGAACCTGTCCAAGGACTACCTGGCCGGCAACGCGCCCGAGGAGTGGATCCCGCTGCGGCCGCCCGAGGCCTACGCCGAGCGCGGCATCGAGCTGGTCCTGGGCGCGCGCGTGCAGACGATCGACGTGCCCGGCCGCAGCGTCGTGCTCGCGGGCGGCCGCGTGCTGCCGTGGGACCGGCTGCTGCTCGCGACCGGCGCCGATCCGGTGCGCCTGCCGGTGCCGGGGGGCGATCTCGGGCATGTGCACACGCTGCGCACGCTCGCCGACAGCCGCGCGATCATCGCGCGCGCCAAGGACGCCAAGCGCGCCGTGGTGGTGGGCGCGAGCTTCATCGGGCTCGAGGCCGCGGCGTCCTTGCGAGCGCGCGGGCTCGAGGTCGACGTGGTCGCGCCCGAGGCGCGCCCGCTCGAGCGCATCCTCGGCGCCGAGGTCGGCGACTTCGTGCGCGGCGTGCACGAGGCCAAGGGCGTGCGCTTCCACCTGGGCGACGGCGTGGCCGCGATCGGCGAGCGCGAGGTCACGCTCACCAGCGGCGCCCGGCTGCCCGCCGAGCTGGTGGTGCTCGGCATCGGCGTGCGTCCGAGCGTCGCGCTCGCCGAGCAGGCGGGGCTGCGCGTGGACCGCGGCATCGTCGTCGACGCGCACCTGGAGACCAGCGCGCGCGGCGTGTTCGCCGCCGGCGACGCGGCGCGCTTCCCGGGCCCGGGTGGCGAGCCGCTGCGCATCGAGCACTGGGTGGTCGCGCAGCGCATGGGCCAGACCGCCGCGCACAACCTGCTCGGCGACGCGCGTCCGTTCGCCGCGGTGCCCTTCTTCTGGAGCGCGCACCACGACGTCACGCTCGCCTACGTGGGCCACGCCGAGGCCTGGGACACCATCGACATCCACGGCAGCCTGGCCGCGCGCGACGCCACCGTCGCCTACCGCAAGGGCGGCGCGACGCTTGCCGTGCTGACCGTCGGCCGCGACGCGGTCAGCCTGGCCGCCGAGGCCGCCTTCGAGCGCGGCGACGCGGCCACGCTTGCGAGCTTCGGCAAGGCCCGCTGAGCGGCGCGGCCATTCGAGCTCCCAAACCGCGGCGCACGACGTGATGTATCCTGTCGTGCAATGCGCATTTCGCTGGCGTGTTGCTGGGCAGCTTCCGGAATCCTCCTCGCGGCGTGTGACGGCTCGTTCGTCGGCGGTCGCCGCGACGGCGGCACCGTGCCACCTCCGCTCGCGCCCGCCTGCGAGCCCGCGGCCGGCGGCAGCGCGACCGTGCAGGAGCCGGTCCTGGCCCCGCCGCTCGCCGATCGCTTCGAGGAGGCCTGGCTGGGCTCGCCCGCGGTCGCCGATCTCGACGGCGACGGTGAGAACGAGATCGTCGTCGCGCGCGACGACAAGCTGGTGGTCTGGAACGCCGACGGCACGGTGAAGTGGAGCTTCGCGACCGGCGGCCGCATCTGGTCGAGCCCGGTGGTCGCCGATTTCCGCGGCGACGCGCAGCTCGAGGTCGCGATCGCGGCGCGCGCCGACCTGCACCTGCTCGACGCGGCGGGCGTGCAGCTCTCCGGCTTCCCGGTGCAGTGGGACAACGAGCTGCGCAGCCTCGCCGCCGGTGACGTCGACGGCGACGGCCAGCTCGATCTCGTCGTCGCGTCGACCAGCGGCGGCCCGGGCGACGTCGTGAACGCCTTCCACGCCTCGGGTGCCCAGGTCGCCGGCTTCCCGCCGCTCGCGAGCGGCGGCAGCGGCTGTGACGACGCCTGCTACTTCGCCGGCGCCTACGACCAGAATCTGGCGGTCGGCGATCTGGACGGCGAGGGCGGCGTGGATCTGGTCGTGCCCCACGACAACGCGTACGCGAGCTTCTTCCACGGCACCGGCGTCGCCTTCGACGCCGCGAGCGAGTTCAAGGCGGCCACCAAGACGCCCGGGGTCCGCTACATGCACGAGCTCGAGCTCGCCCACCAGGGCTTCGGCGACAACGAGGCGGTCGATCTGCAGGCGCACTTCACCAACACCGCGCCCGCGATCGCCGACGTCGATGGCGACGGCGACTACGAGGTCATCATGGTCGGCAGCGTGCAGAACGCGGCGCAGGACGAGCGGCTGCACGGCGTCGGCCTGTGGGTCGTGCGCCCCGACGCGAGCCGGCTCACGTCCTTCGTCGCGCCGGTGCACTTCGAGGACTACCTGGCCGGGCTCGCCGACCTCGAGGGCAACATCGTCGGCGCGACCAACCAGGTCACGATCGCCGACCTCGACCCGGGCAGCGCCGGGCCGGAGCTTATCCTGGCCGGCTTCGACGGGCGCGTGCGCGCGGTGACGGCCGACGCCAAGGTGCTCTGGACCGCCGACTACACCACGGATCCGCTCGTGCTCACCGGCGGCGTCGTGGTCGCCGATCTCTCCGGCGACGGCGTGCCCGAGCTGGTGTTCGCGTCGTACTCGCAGGACGAGAACAAGGGCGCGCTGGTCGTGCTCGATGCCGGCGGCAACCGGCTGCACGCGCTGCCGCTGCCGCACCGCGGCGCCATGGCGG
>JBKJOI010000969.1:0-2822 GCA_046595695.1 Haliangiales bacterium
CATCGGCGGCGGCGACGTCACCAGCCTGGCGGCCATGGCCAAGCTCAAGGCCGGGCGCCTGTCCCGCGAGGTCGCCGACTCCTGCCTGCAGTACTGGGGCGGCATGGGCTTCATGTGGGACAACGTGGCGTCGCGCAGCTACCGCGACTCGCGCCTCATGTCGATCGGCGGCGGCGCCGACGAGATCATGCTCGGCATCATCTGCAAGCTGATGGGCATCCTGCCGAGCAAGAAGAAGAAGCCGAAAGCCGAATAGCACGCGGCGGGCGCCGTCGCCCGCCGCGTAGCGGGTTACGATGCGCTACGGGTTGGCGTTCAGCGCGGCGATGTACGAGTTCCACCAGGCTCCCGAGGCGGAGACCAGGTTGATGCAGTTGACGTAGTCGAGGCTGCAGCCGTCGCCGCCGACCTCTGCCGACTGGATCGAGATCACCCGACCGTCCGAGTTCTGCACGAACGAGCTGCCCGAGTCGCCCGGCTCGATGTCGTAGGTCGCGATCCAGTTGGGATAGCGCGCCCCGCCGATCTGGCTGATCGATCCGCTCTTGAAGCGGTTCAGGTTGTCGTAGGAATCGCCGCTCGCACCGTAGCCCGTCGACCAGCCGCCGAGCCAGGGATAGGCCTGCGCGCTCGCGGGGCTGGTCGGCAGCGGCACCCACGCCACGCCCATCCAGCCCATGTTGGGGTCCTGGTCCATGATCAGGATGGCCCAGTCGTTGGTCGAGTTCATGTTGTTGAACGACGACTGACCCCAGGAGTGCCAGTGCCAGCCGATGGTCGTGAGTGACTCGCCGGTGTGGCTGCCATTGAAGCCGCGACCGAAGGTGATCGTGCCCGTGGAGTACTGCACACAGTGCGCAGCGGTCACCGCGACCATGCGTCCGACCATGGTGGCCGTGCAGCCGGTCTCGGTCTGCCCCACGGTGCTGTAGGGGTAGGCCCAGGGCGTGAACGACCGGCCATCGCCGCCGATGACGACGCGCGGGGTGCGCCCGTCGGTGTCCTTGACCTCGTCACCGTACGGCAACGGGGGCAGCGGGACGATCGCGCCCTCGGTCGAGAGCAGCGCACCCTCGACCACCAGGTTCTCGGCTTCGCCTTCGTCTTCAGCGCAGCCGGCCATCGTGGCCATCGGGACGCTCAGCGCCGACCCGCAGAATGCGGCGTAGACGAGAGAACTTTGCATCGCCTTCTTGGCAGAGAACATATGACCGGCTCCTTTTCACTGTGGCAGTGCCACGTTGCAGAGACGTGCCGGTCCTACGCAATGGATATGCCATTGCGCTTCATCGAGTTAATCCCGGCTCTTGCGGTCGCAGCTGCCAGTGTGTCCCACGCTGTGCGGAGGTTGTCCCGCCCGCGGGCCCTGTTTGGCCCCTCGAATCAGGGTCTCGTCACGCGGAGGGGCACATCCATGCGATATGCGGCATCCTAGCGCCACGTGTCCCCACCGCCTTCGACTGTCGTCACGCCGCGCCGCCCGCGCGGCACCACCATCCTCCGCATCCTGCAGCTCGCGCGCCCCGAGGCCCCGCTCATCACCGTGGGCCTCATCGCGCTGGCGATTGGCTCTGGCCTGAGTCTCCTGTACCCACAGGGCATGCGCCTCGTCATCGACGTCGCGCAGGGGCACCCGCCCGCGTGGGCCGAGGGCTACTCCAACGCGAAGCTGCTCCAGATCATGATCGCTTCCATGGCGGTCATGGCGCTGGTGAGCGCGCTCGCCATGGGCACGCGTTTCTACAGCTTGAACCTGGCCGGCGAGCGCGTGGTCGCGCGCCTGCGCGAGCGGCTGTACAACGCGATCATCGCGCAGGAGGTCGCCTTCTTCGACGGCGAGCGCACCGGCGATCTGACCAGCCGGCTGTCCGCGGACACCAGCGTGCTGCAGAGCGCGGTCAGCTCGAACGTCTCGATGGGCCTGCGCAACTTCCTGCAGCTGTGTGGCGGCGTGGTGCTCCTGCTCTACACGTCCTTGCCGCTGGCGCTACTCATGCTCGGGGTCGTGCCGGTGATCGCGATCGGCGCGGTCGTCTACGGCCGCCGCGTGCGCAAGCTCGCGCGGGGCGTGCAGCAGGCGCTCGCCGACAGCTCGGCGGTCGCCGAGGAGAGCCTGGCCGGGCTGCGCACGGTGCGCGCGTTCGCCGCCGAGCCGCACGAGGCCGCGCGCTACGCCACCGCCAACCAGCGCGCGCTCACCCAGGCGAAGCGGCGCGCGCGCGCGTCCGCGCTGTTCATGAGCATCACCTCGCTCTCGGGCTACCTCGCGGTCGCGACCATCTTCTGGTACGGCGGCAACCTGCTGCTCGCCGGCAAGATGACCGCCGGCGACCTGACGTCCTTCCTCATCTACACCCTCATCATCGGCTTCTCGCTGGGGGCGCTCGCCGACATCTGGGCGGACTTCATGCGCGCGGCGGGCGCGGCCGAGCGGGTCTTCGAGCTCATCGATCGCGAGCCGGCCATGCCCATGACCGGCGGCCTCTCGTTGCCCTCGCTCGAGGGTCGCGTCGAGCTCACGAACGTCGACTTCGCCTACCCGACCCGGCCCGGCCTCGACGTGCTGCGCGGGCTGTCGCTCACCCTGGCACCCGGCGAGATCGTCGCGCTGGTCGGTCCTTCGGGCGCGGGCAAGTCCACGGTCGCCGCGCTGCTGCAGCGCTTCTACGATCCCAAGGCGGGCAGCGTGCGCATCGACGGCCACGACGTGCGCGAGCTGGATCCGTCCTGGCTGCGCCGCCAGATCGGCACCGTGGCCCAGGAGCCGATCCTGTTCTCGACGACCATCGCCGACAACATCCGCTACGGCCGCCCCGACGCCA
>JBKJOI010000985.1:0-5503 GCA_046595695.1 Haliangiales bacterium
GCCGCGACCACCGAGGGCTCCTCGACCGCCATGGGCACCAGCACGTCGCGCTGGTTGACGCGGAAGTTGAGCGCGACCGCGAGCGGCAGCCCGTGGCACGCGATCACGTTCTCGCTCATCCGGTCGGCGACGTCGAGGGGCAGCCCGCCGCCGCTCTCGAGGTGCGCGCGGCCCTCGGGCGTGAGCACGCCCAGGCCGCCCAGGATGGCCACGCGGCGGTCCACAGGCTCCTTGTAGAAGCCGGACAGCCGGCTGGTGTGCGCCGGCTTGCCGTCCTTGGTGGGCTCAGACATGGCGCTTCCTCCCCGCGCCGAGCTCGGCCGCGAGCGGCGCCAGCTCGGCGGCGGTCAGCGCCTGCGGTCCGTCGGAGAGCGCGCGCCCCGGATCGTCGTGGGTCTCGATCATGAGCCCGGCCGCGCCCGCCGCCAGCGCCGCGCGCGACAGCGGCGCGATGAGGTCGCGCCGGCCCGCGCCGTGCGACGGGTCGACGATCACCGGCTGGCCGTAGACGTGGGCCAGGAGCGCGACCGCGCCCAGGTCGAGCACGTTGCGGGTGCGGTCGTCGAAGCCGCGCACGCCGCGCTCGCAGAAGATCACCTGCGGCGCGCCGTGCAGGAGGCAGTACTCGGCCGAGCCGAGCCACTCCTCGAGCGTCGCGGCCATGCCGCGCTTGAGCAGCACCGGCTTGCCCGCCTGCGCGACCACACGCAGGAGCGCGTAGTTGTGCATGTTGCGCGAGCCGATCTGCACCAGGTCGGCGTAGCGCGCGACCAGCGCCGCTTCTTCGGCGCCCATGGCCTCGGTGACCACGAGCAGCCCGTGGGCGTCGGCGGCCTCACGCAGCCAGCGTAGCGCCGGCTCGCCGTGGCCCTGGAACGAGTAGGGCGAGGTGCGCGGCTTGTACGCACCGCCGCGCAGGAAGCGCGCGCCCAGCGGTGCCAGCTGCGCCGCCATGGCGTGCACCTGGACCTCGGACTCGACGCTGCACGGGCCGGCCATGAGCACGGGCGCGGCGCCGCGCCCGAAGCCGACCTGGCCGACGCGCACCGGCTCGCTTCCCTGGCCCTGGCGCGCGCACAGCGGGTTCGGCTCCTTGGCCAGCGCGACCGCGTCGACGCCGTCGATCGCGGCGACGCCGGCGGCATCGACCGCCGCGGAGTGGCGCGCGATCAAGAAGTGAGTGCGCCCGGTCGCATCGATGAGCGGCTCGACCCACAGGCCGCGCGCGGCCAGCTCGGTGCGCACGCGCGCGGGGTCGGCGCCCGCCTTGACGGTGACGAGCATGGCTACTGCTCCCTCGACAGCGTCGCTTCGGCGACGGTGACGAGGGCGGTGTGCGCGCGGCTGGCCGGCAAAGGCGCGAGGCAGGCGATCGCCTGCTCGGTGCGCGTGCGGGCGAGCTTGCGGCACTCGTCGTAGCCGCCGGTCTTCTGGATGGCCTGGACGACGAGGTTGCACAGCGCGGGCGGCGGCGGCTGATCGCCGGGCGCGCCGGCGATCTCGCGCACCGCGGGCAGGATCGACGGCTCGCGCTCGATGGCGACGATGAGCGGGAAGGTCAGCTTGCCCTCGCGCAGGTCAGACATGGCGCTCTTGCCGGTGGTCGCCGGATCGCCGGTGAAGTCGAGCAGGTCGTCGATGGCCTGGAACGCGACGCCCAGGTGCAGCCCGAACTGCTCGAGCGCGTTGCACAGGGGCTCGGGCAGCCCCGAGGCGCGGCCGCCCGCGTACATGGCCCAGCGGAACAGCGCCGCGGTCTTGCCCTCGACGACGTGGAAGTAGTCGGCGCGGCCGTTACCGACGCGGCCGCGGTTCTTGAGCTGGATGGCCTCGGCGTGGATCATCTCCTCGATCACGAAGAGCAGCTTGTCCATGACGCCCGGCACCGAGGCCTGGCGCACGCGCTTGAGCGCCTCGATGAGCAGCCAGTCGCCGGCGAAGATCGACGCCGCGTTGCCGTAGAGGGTGCGCGCGGTGGGCGCGCCGCGCCGGGTGTCGCCCACGTCGACGACGTCGTCGTGCAGCAGCGTGGCCGCGTGCACCAGCTCGACCGCGACGGCCAGGTGGCGCGCGGCCGGCGAGAAGCCCGAGCCCACGCGCGAGGCCAGCGCCACGCACAGCGGCCGCAGCCGCTTGCCACCCAGATCGAGCAGGTGGTGCGCGCTCTTGGCGACGACGTTGGCGGGCCGGTCGAGCTCCTTGAGATCGCGCTCGGTCTCGGACATGTCGGAGCCGGCGAGCTCGTGCAGCTCGGCGAGGCGGGCGCTCAGGCTGGTGAGTGCGTGTCCGTCGGCGACGCTGCCGAGCACCGGCAGGGCTTCCTCGCGGGCGGACGGGGTGATCGCTGCTTTCGCGAACGGTGACATGTTGTCGGGCCTCCTGGGCCGCGTGCGGCCCGGACCGCGCAGCGCGCGGTCCACTTCCGTCACATCCTTATGATGTTTCAAATATATTTGAAGGTTCATTATCGTGATAGCCGCATCACGGGTGGACGTCAAGTGACCGTTCGTCTAGTTTCCAGCCATGGCACGCGTCACGAATTTCAACCCCGGTCCCGCCGGGCTGCCGCTGCCCGCGCTCGAGCGCGCCGCCGGCGAGCTGCTCGACTACGCGGGCACCGGCATGTCGATCATGGAGCACAGCCACCGCGGCAAGGCGTACGACGCCGTGCACCGCGAGGCGCTCTCCCTGCTGCGCGAGCTGCTCGGCATCGGCGACGATCGCCACGTGCTGTTCGTGCAGGGCGGCGCGAGCCAGCTCTTCGCCACGGTGCCGATGAACTTCCTCGCGCCCGGGCGCAGCGCCGACTACCTGGTCACCGGGCACTGGAGCGAGCGCGCCGTCGAGGAGGCGCGCCTGGTCGCCGGGATCCAGGGCGGCGGCGTGCGCGTCGCGGCCAGCTCCAAGGAGGGCTCGACCTTCCGCCGTCTGCCGTCAGCCGCCGAGATCGCCGCCGGGCTCGACCGCAACGCGACCTACGTGCACGTCACCACCAACAACACGATCTTCGGCACGCAGTGGCCCAGCGAGCCTGACGTCGGCCAGGTGCCGCTGGTCGCCGACATGTGCTCCGACTTCCTGTGGCGCAAGCACGACGTCTCCAGGTACGGGCTCATGTATGCGGGCGCGCAGAAGAACCTGGGTCCGTCGGGCGTCTCGGTCGTGGTCGTGACCAAGGCGCTGCTCGAGCAGGCGCGCACCGACATCCCGACGATCTTCCGTTTCAAGGCGTTCGCCGACACCGATTCGCTGCTCAACACGCCGCCCACCTTCGGCGTCTACCTGGTGCGCAACGTGCTGTCCTGGATCAAGTCGGTCGGCGGCCTGGCCCAGATCGAGGCCTGGAACCGCGAGAAGGCCGCGCTCCTCTATGGCGCCATCGACGCGCAGCCCGATTACTTCCGCGCCCCGGTCGACCCGGCCGCGCGCTCCTTCATGAACGTGGTCTTCCGCCTGCCCACCGAGGCGCTCGACGACCAGTTCGTCCAGGAGACCGAGCGCGCCGGCATGGTGGGGCTCAAGGGCTACCGCTCGACCGGTGGCATCCGCGTCTCCATGTACAACGCCGTCTCGGTGGCCGACGTCCAGAAGCTCGTGGCATTCATGCAGGATTTCGCCGCGAGGAACCGCCCGTAGCCCGCCGCCTGGGGCCCCGTCCGCGTGCCCCGCGTCACACCCTTCGCTACAGATTGTTGGCCTTTGTACGTCGCAGCAGGTGGTCTGACCTGTTTCCGGGCGGTTTCCGAGGATAGACTCTGGGGATTAGCCGGAGTTTGTCCACGATGAGCATGGTCCTGACGCGGGTGGCGGGCCTTGTGGCCCTGTGTGCGTGTGTTCTCACTGCGGGCTGCGCGAGCAGCGGCGCGCCAGGAGGTTCGCTCGACGGCGGAGGCGACGACGACGACGACACGATCGTCGACGCTGGCCCCGACGTGCTCGTGTTCGACGCCGACACGACCGATGCCGCGCCACTCCTGGGCTTCGGCGAGATCTGCAGCAACAAGGACGACTGCGAGTCGCACATCTGCGTGTTCTCCGGGCTCACCGGCGTGTGCTCGATGGTCTGCGGCCCGCCGGAGTGCCCCGAAGGCTTCGGCTGCTACAGCGTGCTCGGCGGCATCGAGCCCGGTCAGATCGCCGAGATCTGCGTGCCCGAGAGCGACCAGCTCTGCAGCACGTGCACCGACTCGAGCGAGTGCGCGACCGCGGCGCAGGACCTCTGTGTCACCGACGCTGACGGCCTCGCGTGGTGCGCACGCGACTGCAGCGCGGTCTCGTGCCCGTCGGGCTACGACTGCAAGGACGTCGATGTCGGCGGCACGAACTACCGGCAGTGCCTGCCATCCTCGGGCGCGTGCGACTGCGACGCGACCACCTCGGGCGCGAGCAAGCCGTGCGTGATCCCCACGCCCTTCGGCATGTGCCTGGGCTCGAAGAGCTGCCTGGGCTCGAACGGCTGGGCCATGTGCGCGCCGCCGTCGGCGACCGACGTCCCCGACGGCAACTTCGTCGACGAGAACTGCGACGGCATCGACGGCGACATCGACGAGGGCATCTTCGTGGCCACGAGCGGCGCCGACAGCTCCACCTGCGGCCTGACCTACCAGACACCGTGCCTCACCGTGCGCCACGGCGTGATCCGCGCCGTGACCGCGAACAAGGGCGCGGTCTACGTCCAGGCGGGCGTGTACAACGACGTCGTCGCGATGCTGAACGGCATCGACATCTACGGCGGCTACGATCTCAACTGGCAGCGCGCCGGCCGCGGCGTGCCCGGCCACGAGACCCGCCTCATCGGCGCGCTCGACGGCCCCGAGGCGCAGTTCATGACCTTGAAGGCGCACAACCTGATCGTCCCGACCATCGTCGCCGACGTCGTGATCGAAGGCCCGGACGCCACCGGCACGGTCGGCCCGAATGGCCGCTCGTCCTACGCCGTGCACGTGAAGGGCACCTCGGGCCTGTCGCTCGAGCGCATCACCATCGTGGCCGGCGACGGCGCGCCAGGGGCGGCGGGGGCGGATGGTGCGGATGCCTTCAACGTCGGGGCGACGCCGGTCATGGCAGGCACCGGAGGAGGTGGTCAGGATCTGTTTTCGACGTGCAACACCTCGACCCACGGGGGTGGGGGTGGAGCCGGAACGAATAGCTGCGGCGGCGGGACGAACACCACGGGTGGAGGCGGCGGAGCGGGCGGAGAGATAGACGGGAGCTGCACATGCGTCTTCGGTGCCTGCGTTTGCAACGACTGCACGGCCACCAACGGCGATACCGGAGGGAACGCTGGTGTCGTTGCTGGGTTGCTGGGGACAGGCGGCGGCGGCGGCTCCGGAGGCGACTCCTGTGGCTCGCCGGGCGGAGGAAACCCGGGCCGTGTTCAGAACGGCGGCGCGGGCAGCAAGGGTATCGGCGGCGGCCGACTGATCAGCGAGTACTGGTTCGCGCGTGAGGGCTCAGCCGGTAGCGTTGGCGCCAACGGCGGAGGCGCCGGAGGGGGTGGTGG
>JBKJOI010001008.1:0-2952 GCA_046595695.1 Haliangiales bacterium
AGGTGCAGCGAGCACAGCTCGGTGTGCACGATGTCGACGCGCGCGGCGGTGACCGCGCCACCTTGCGCTCCCGACGTGGCCAGGCAGCCGGCGGCGATGCGCAGCGCCGGCAAGGAGGCGTAGCAGCCCATGTGGTAGGCGTGCGTCACGCGCGTGGACGCGCCCCAGCCGCGCCGCGAGATCAGCCGCTGGGCCGGGCTCGGCGACACGTAGCCGGTGCAGGTGACATGAACGATGTCCCTGGGCGCGAGCGACTCGCCCGCGTACTCGGTCTCGAAGTAGGCCTCGACGATCTCGGCGTAGCGCCGCGCGCGCGCCGCGGTGCCCGCTCCGTGCGGATGCCGGGTGAGCTCGTAGATCGTGTTCTCGTCCCAGCGAGAACAGCCGATGTCGGGGATGGAGAAGCCGCGCTGGCTGATCTGCGCCGGCCCGCAGGCGCAGCGGCGGATGAGCTTCTCGATGCGCGCGGCGAACTCGATGCGCGCCGCGGGTGTCATCGGCTCGAGCTGAGCCTGCGCCTCGGTATGGGCCGCTCCGAGCCACTCCAGCATGCGAACCTGCGAGACTTGGTGGCGCGGCCGTGTCATCGAGAAGTCTGACAGCGAAAGCGAGGGGGACGTCATTCTGGGCACGGTCATGTGCAAGTCTCGATCCGCGCCGTTCGACGAACGGAGTCGTCCTGTGGCGCACGGAGCGCCAGAGAGCGGGCGCTGGCGCACAGCTGTGCGAGGCGTGCCCGTGCTCTCGCTGGCCCGCGCGCGTCTCGGCGGCTCGAGCGCGGCGTGGTAGCCTCGGCCAGGTCATGACTACCCAGCGTCATCCCGGGCCCATCGGGCAGGCCGCGCTCGAGGAGCTCTCGCGGTACGTGCTGACCGATCCGTACCCGTTCGTGATCGACCTGGCCAAGGGCCACGGCATGTACCTGGCGACGGTCGACGGGCGCGAGCTCTTCGACTGGGCCGGGCACTACGCGTCCAAGCTGATCGCGCACAACCACCCGGCGCTGTACGAGCCGGAGTATGTGCGGCGGCTGACGGTCGCGGCCAACAACAAGCTGCCCAACCCGGACATGCTGACGCCCGAGTGCCTGGCGTACTACCGCGAGCTGCACGGGCTCGCCCCGCCGTCCCTGAAGAGCGCGCAGCTCGAGGTCTACACCGTCAACTCGGGCGCCGAGGCGGTGGAGAACCTGATGAAGTACTTCATCAACCTCCACCACGAGAAGCTGCTCGCCAAGGGCCGCCTGCCCGGGGTGCGCCGCTTCATCTACTTCGAGCAGGCCTTCCACGGCCGCACCGTGTTCGCGCTGAACATCACGCAGCTCGAGCACGACCCGATGATCACGAAGGACTTCCACGGCTTCATCCCCGGCAACATGCAACTGCCGTTTCCCGCGCTCGACGGCGACGCGACCGAGGCCGACAACCTGGCCGAGGTCGCGCGCACGCTCGAGCTGCTCGAGGACTGCCTGCGCCGCTACCGGGGCGAGGTGGTCGGCATGATCGTCGAGCCCATCCAGGGCGCCGGCGGGCACCGCGTGGCCCACAAGACCTTCTTCCAGGGGCTCTCACGGCTGGCAAACGAGTACGACGTGTACCTGGGCTTCGACGAGGTGCAGACCGTCGGCGGGCAGACCGGCTCGTTCTTCGCGTTCGAGCAGATGGACCTGCCGTACCCGCCGCAGGGCGTCGCGTGCGGCAAGAAGCTGGGCAACGGCGTGATCTTCATGCGCACGCCCATGACCGATCGCGGCGTGCTCGACTCGACCTGGGGCGGCACGCTCGCCGACATGGTGCGCTTCGTCCAGGAGATGCGCGTGGTGCGCGAGGAGCGCCTGCTCGAGCAGGTGCCCGTCAAGACCAACACGCTCCTGGCCATGCTGCGCGGCCTGCAGGCGCGCCACGGCGCCAAGCTGGGCAACGTGCGCGGGCTCGGGCTGTACCAGGGCTTCTCGCTGCGCGCGCCCGGGCAGAAGGCCGAGCTCATCGACGTCGCGCTGCAGGAGTACGACCTGCTGTTCCTGGGCGCGGGCCCCGACTCGGTGCGGCTGCGGCCGAACCTGAGCGTGACCGAGTCGGACATCCACGAGCTGGAGCGGCGCCTGGACGCCGCGCTGGGTCGAGTCGGGAGCTGAGCGCGCGCTAACGAACGGCGGGGACGGGGAGGGGGGCGAAGCAAGGGTGAGCCACGACGAGGACGAGGTCAGGCGCGAGCTGCGCGCCAGCCAGGAGCGCTTCCGGAATCTCTCCGAGGCCACGTCGGAGGGCCTGGTCGTGCACGACGGCGTGCACGTGCTCTATGCCAACCGCGCCGCGGCGGCCACGAGCGGCTACGGCGCCGACGAGCTGATCGGCGTGCGCATGCAGGACCTGGTCCTCGCGGACGAGTGGCCGCTCATCGTGGCGCACATCCGCTCGGGCAGCGAGGAGCCCATGGCCGGCTCGATCCTGCGCAAGGACGGCCGCGCCGTGGTCCACGAGGTGCGCGCGTCCAACATCACGTGGAACGGCGTACCGGCCCGGCTCATCGCGCTGCGCGACGTCACGCGCGAGCGCGCGCAGCAGGAGATGCTGCGGCACGAGATCGCGGCGCGGCGGGCCGCGGAGAAGAACTTCCGCACCCTCATCGACGAGTCGCCCGATGGCATCGTGGTGCACCAGCGCGGCCTGCTCGTCTACGTGAACCAGCAGATGGCGCGCCTGCTCGGCTACGCCAGCCCGGTCGATCTGCTGGGCAAGCCGGTCATCGACATCGTGGACCCCGCGCAGCGCGAGCTGGTGACCGAGCGCATCGCGGCCATGGTCGCGAGCCGGCAGGCGAGCAGGCCGCGCGAGCAGAAGCTGCTGCGCGCCGACGGCAGCATCGCGGTGGCCGAGATCATCGGCGTGCAGGTCGAGTTCGACGGTGCGCCCGCGGTGGTCGCGGTCGCCCGCGACGTCGCAAGCGGCAGCG
>JBKJOI010000512.1:0-13687 GCA_046595695.1 Haliangiales bacterium
CCCGGGCCGCGCTGCCGGCGCCGCTCGAGGTGACTCGCGGCACGAGCGCGCCGCAGCCCGGGCGTGTGCTGCGCACCGACCGCAGCGGTGCCGCGGCCTCGAACGTCGCGAACGCCCTGCCGCCGCGGGCCTCCGCGCAGGAGTCCGACTCGGCGTCGAAGGACGCCACAAACACCGCGCCCGACGCCGCGCCCGACGCCGCGCCCGACACCGCGCCCGACACCGCGCCGTCCGCCCCGCAGGCCCCGCGCGCCCGCGCCGGCGACACGCTCCCTGACTTCGTTCCCGACGCACCGCGCCCGCCGCAGCCGCCGAGCGCCGCCACGCTGGCGCCGCGGCCGATCGCCTCCGCCTCCGGCGCTGACGCGGCGCTCGCCCCCGGCCAGCAAGCCCGCGCCGCGCGCGACACCGCGCCGGCCAGCGAAGGCAGCGATACGTCCCTCGGTGACGCCCCGCACTCCGGCGCGCCACCCGCCGCCGCCGCCCCCAGCTCGGGCACATCCGCCTTTGCGACGTCCGCGCCGGCGACGCCGACCCTGCCGCCGCCCGCGCAGCCCGACGCGCTCGAACAGTTCGACGCCGCGATCGACCGCCCGCGCGGACGCGTCCACGCGAGCGGCGCCGACCTGCGCGTCGGCGAAGGCGACGACACGGTGTCGCTGCGCATCACCGCCGACCGCCACGTCGTGAACGTCGAGGCGACCGCGGGCAGCGCGGCGCTCGCCGACGCCCTGCGCACATCCGCCAACGAGCTGCGCGTGGCGCTGCGCCAGCACGGCCTCGAGCTCGGCCAGATCGCCGCCAGCAGCGTCCAGCGCGCCCCGAATGCACCGCCCAGCGGGCCTGTGTCCGCTGGCCGTGGCACTGCTGCCTCGCCCACGGGCGAGCCCGAAGAGCCCCCCGATGAGCCCCCACACGGACGCCGCCGTGGCGTCCGCGTGGTGGCGTGAGGAGTCGTCATGAGAGTCGATAACCTGCCCCCCGGGCTGACCCAGCAGAACGCGCCACCGGCCGCCGCACCCGCGCCGCGTGACGAGTTCCTGCGCCTGCTCGTGGCCCAGCTCGAGCATCAGGATCCGCTGTCGCCCCAGGACCCCTCGGACTTCGTCGCGCAGCTCGCGCAGTTCTCGTCGCTCGAGCAGGCCACGGTGACCAACAAGCTGCTCGAGGACCTGGGCGCCGCCCAGGACGGCGGCCAGCGCGCCGCGCTGACGCAGCTGGTCGGCCGCGGCATCACCGCCAACGCTGACAACATCACCCTCGATCCCTCGGCGGGCGAGCTGCCCGACCTGAGCGTCCACCTCGACTCGTCCGCGAGCAACGTGGAGGTGGTCATCAAGGACGAGGCCGGCCGCGAGGTCCGGCGCATCCAGATGGGCGCGCACGGCGCCGGCGACGCACCGCTCTCCTGGGACGGCACCGGCAACGCCGGCGAGCCGCTGCCCGCCGGCAAGTACACCATCGAGATCGAGGCCAAGAACGCGCAGGGCGGCGACGTGAGCGCGCACGCCCAGCTCCACGGGCGCGTCCACTCGGTGCGCTTCGACGACGGCAACACCACGTTCGCGATCGGCGGAACCGTGATCTCGCCGGGAGACATCATTTCAGTTGAAGAGTGACGGCTGACGGCCGGCTCGTCGGCCCCACAACAATTTTCGTTCGAAGGAGGAAGGGAACATGTCGATTTTCACGTCTCTGTACACGGGCGCAAGCGGACTGCAGGCCCACGGCGAAGCCATCGGAACGGTCGGCGACAACATCGCCAACACGTCCACCGTCGGCTACAAGAGCTCGCGGGCGAACTTCGAGGACGTCCTCGGCGGCACCGCACCCAATGGCCAGCGGTTCGGCCAGGGCGTGCGCATGGCCGGCGTATCGACGCGCTTCGGTCAGGGCTCGTTGCAGCAGACGGGCGCATCGCTCGACCTCGCCATCCGTGGCGACGGCTTCTTCGCGATGGCCGGCAACCACGACGGCATCGACGGCAACTACTACACCCGTGACGGTCAATTCCACCTGGATGAGACCGGCACGGTGGTCAATAACGGCGGCCTGCGCCTGCAGGGCTACCTGCTCGACGCCACCGGCGCGACCTCGTCGACCGTCGGCGATCTGGTGATCGGCGGCCAGAGCGAGCCCAACCCGACCACCGCGGTCAACATGGCGGTCAACCTCGACTCGGCGTCGGTGACCCCGGTGCTGCCTTTCGATCCGCTGAACCCGGGCACGACGTCGAACTTCTCGACCTCGACCACGGTCTACGACTCGCTGGGTGCGCCCCACCGCGCCGACCTGTTCTTCCGCGCCAACGGCGCGGGCGCGTGGGAGTGGCACGCGATGGTCGACGGCGGCGAGCTGACCGGCGGCGCCCCTGGCGTCGCCACCGAGATCGCGACCGGCACGCTGACCTTCACGACCGACGGCGCGCTCGACACCGAGACGATGGCCGCGTCGAGCGCCAGCTTCCTGAACGCGACGCCCAACCAGGCAATCGCGTTCGACTTCGGCGACGCCATCACCACCGACCTCGGCACTGGCCTGGCCGGGACGACGCAGTTCGCGGGCGCCTCGAGCGTCACCGGCGTCGACCAGGACGGCTTCGGCGCCGGCGAGCTCGTCGACGTGCTCATCTCCGACGAGGGCGTCATGCGCGGCGTGTTCTCGAACGGCCAGAGCCGCGACATGGCGCGGGTCGCGCTGGCCAACTTCCAGGCCGAGGATGGCCTGGTCCGTGCAGGCTCCCAGCTCTTCCTCGAGAGCCCGAGCTCTGGTCAGGCCCTGATCGGCGCGGCCGCTACCGGCTCGCGCGGCGCCATCTCGGCCGGCACGCTCGAGGGGTCGAACGTCGACCTGGGCAGCGAGCTGGTCACGATGATCGCGTTCCAGCGCGCCTTCAGCGCCAACGCCAAGACCATCTCGACCGCCGACGAGATGCTCGCCGAGGTCAACAGCCTCAAGCGCTAAGCACCGTCGCCGGTTCTGGCGATCCTCGTCAGCGCCCACGACGCGCCAGCTAACCCCCCTCCGTAAGCCCCCGATCTTCCTCAGACTGTCCTTGGTCCTCCGGTTGCAAGAGCAACAGGTGTGGATTCTTCGGCCCTGGACCCCAATGAGCTGGCGGCAATTCGAGCCGCCATCGCTCCGGCTGCCACGCCCGCGCGGCAGGCCGCGGTGGCCAACGAAGACGCTCAGCCGGTCGCGCTCATTGCCGACGATCGCGCCGCCGAGAGCGCGCGCCCCAACGGCCTGCGCATCGGCACCCGCTGGGCGCTGACCTCGCGCGCCGCCATCCTGCGCCTGTGCGGCACCCGCGCCGACGTCGAGGTGCTCGCCGCCGACACCGTCGACAGCTCGGCGCTGCGCGACGACCTGCAGGGTGCCTGGCTGCGCTGTGTCACGGTCGGCGGCCGGCGCGGCTCGGCGCTCGTCGCCATCACCGGCTCCATGATCGAGACGCTGGCGGCGTGCATGCTCGGCGCCCCCGTGCAGCAGGGCGGCCCGGTTCGCCCACCTTCGCCCACCTCGCTGCGCATCTTCGCGCCTGTGGGCGAGGCGCTGGTTGCCGCGCTCAGCGCGGCCTGGGGCGAGGAGCAGGCCTGCGAGGTCTCGATCGTCGACAACAGCACCGCCGCCGACATCTGGCGCCGCGAGCTCGCCGATGGCGACGTCGTCGTCGTGCTCACGCTCGAGGTCAAGGGTCCGGTCAGCGGTGTGCTCCGGCTCATCGCGCGGCCCGAGCTCCTGGTCGTGCCCGCGGCGATCATGGAGGCCGTGCCCGCGCCGCCCGGCGCGATCGAAGAGGCGCTCGGCGGCATCCCCGTCGAGCTGCGCGTGGAGCTGGGCCGCATCCGCATGACCATGGCCGAGTTCGCGGCGCTCGAGCCGGGCCAGATCATTCCCATGGCCAAGTTCATCGACGATCCGCTGCCCGTGCGTTGCGCCGGGCGGCTCAAGGCGTGGGGCCGCGCGATGGTCGCGCGCGGCGTCGTCGCCGTCGAGATCCTCAGCGTTGTGCCACCAGCAGGAGATCAATCCAAATGAAGAAGGATGACGGCGTCGATTCAGATAACGACGATGGCTCGGAGGTCGCCGTCGTGACGCCCTCGTTCGAGGTGCTGCTCTCCGACGTGCCGCTCGAGCTGTCGGTCGAGCTCGGCCGCATCACGCTCAGCCTGCGCGACGTCGCGGCGCGGCTCGGCCCCGGTTCGATCATTCCGCTGTCGAAGCTGACCGGCGAGAAGCTCGACGTGCGCATCAACGAGCGCCTGGTCGCGCGCGCCGAGGCGGTCGCCATCGGCGAGCGCTATGGCATCCGCATCGTCGAGATCGTGCGCTCCGAGGGTAGCAAGTGAGCCGCCTCGTGCGCGTCGCCGCGCCGCTCGTCGCCTGCGTCGCGTTCCTCGCGGCGGGCGCGCTCGGCGAGGGCCGCGCGTACGCCGAGGGCTCGCGGCTCGCCGTGCTGACCAAGCCCGACCACTTCGAGATCATCGTGCTCGGCGGCCAGGCCGCGGCGGCACAGCCGACCGCGACCTTCGACTTCCTCGAGCTGCCCCTGGTCGGCCAGTACGACGTCGCCAGCTACGAGGACGAGTCCGAGGACCCGACGCTCAAGCGCGTGCAACTGCGTGGCGGCGCCACGCCGCGCCTGCGCATCCAGCTCCACCACAGCGCGTCGACCAGCGCCAAGATCGGCGCGGCCACGCGCCTGGTCGCCGCGGCTGACGGCCTGCACGTGATCGTGCCGCGCAAGGAGACCCTCGCGACGTGGGCGGCCCAGACCGGCGCGACCGTGACCGCGCCCGCCGCACGCCCCGCGGCGCCTGCGCCCATCGCACCCATCAAGTCCATCGCGCCCGTTGCCGCGCCCGTCGCGCCCGCCGCAACCTCCGCGGCGCCCGGCACGCTCGGCCCGCCCTCGCCCTTCGTTCCGCCCGCGGCGCCCGTGGCCGCGCCCGCCGCGCCCGTGGCCGCGCCCGCCGCGCCCGAAGGCGGCCCCGCGCTCGGCTACGTATCCAAGCCCGCCGCGCCCGCCGCGACCGCGCCGCCCGTGCTCGCCGGTGCCCCGGGTGGCCCGCCCACCAGCAGCATCGCGCTCGTCGTCGGCGTGCTCGCCGCGGGCGGCCTGCTGGTCCTGTGGGCGCGCCGCCGCCGCCCCACCACCACCGTCGACGCCATCCGCGTGATCGCCAGCCGCAGCCTGGGCGGCAAGTCGCGCGTCGTGCTGCTCGCCGCCGGCGATCGCGAGCTGCTGCTGTCGGTTTCCGATCGCGGCACCGCGCGGCTCATCGGGCGCTGGCGCACGAACGGCGTGGCCGGCGACCTCGCCGACCTCCCGCTCGAGCGCGCCGCCACCGGCACTGACGTCGACGCCGACGCCGACCGCTCGGGGCCCACGCGCCGCAGCCTGCGCACGCCCACCGCCAGCCCCTCGGTGGCCGGCCTGCTCAAGCTGCGCAAGGACACGCCCGCCAGCGACGCGGCGCTCGCGAACGGCTTCGCGCCCGACGCCGACTGGGCGCGCGCCCTCGACGCCCGCCTCGAGGGAGAAGAAAATTGAAGCGCGCGCTCGTCAGCCTCGGTTCGGCAGCCCTGGTGCTGCTCGCGTCGGCGAGTGCGTTCGCGCAGGCCATGCCGGCCGCCGCGGCCGCCGCGCCCGCCGCGGGCGTGCCGGTCGCCGCCGCCTCCGGCCCGACGAGCGCCATCCAGCTCACCGTGATGCTGGCGATCGCGTCGCTCATCCCCGCGATCGTCCTCTCGTGCACCTGCTTCGCGCGCTTCCTCATCGTGTTCTCCTTCCTGCGCACCGGCCTCGGCACGCAGGGCGCGCCGCCCAACCAGATCCTCGTCGGCCTGGCGCTGTTCATGACCATGTTCGTGATGGCGCCGACCGCCACCCAGGTGCACACGCTGGCGCTCGGCCCGTACATGAACGGCCAGCTCGACGAGGCCGGCGCGCTGCGCGCGGCCGGTCCCGCGGTGAAGGGGTTCCTGCTGCCGCGCACGCGCCAGGAGGACCTCGCGCTGTTCTACGAGTACTCGTCGGCGCCGCGGCCGCAGACCGCCGCGGACGTGCCGCTCACGATCGCCATCCCCGCGTTCGTGCTGTCGGAGCTGCGCACCGCCTTCCAGATGGGCCTCGTGGTGCTGCTGCCCTTCCTGCTCATCGACCTGGTCGTGGCGACCGTGCTGTCGAGCCTCGGCATGGTCATGCTGCCGCCGTCGCTGATCGCGCTGCCGGTCAAGCTCCTCGTCTTCGTGGCCGTCGACGGCTGGCACCTGCTGGTGCAGTCGCTGCTGCGCGGGGTCGCCTCGTGAACGGCCAGCGCATCTTCGACCTCTGGCACTCGGGCCTGGTCACCGCGGCGTGGGTCGCGGGGCCGTTCCTGCTGGTCGCGCTGGGCGTCGGCTTCATCACCTCGCTCCTCCAGGCTGCCACCCAGCTGCAGGAGAACGCCATCTCGTTCGTGCCCAAGATGGTCGCCGCGGCGCTCGTGCTGGTCCTCGCCGGCCCCTGGCTGCTCGGCCACCTGACCCAGTTCACCAGCAAGTCGATGCAGACCGTCGTCGACCTGGGCCGTGAGGCAGGTCAGTGACCCTGAGCAGCGTCCCCACGTTCCAGCTCGCCGCGGCCATCACGCCCGCCGACGTCGCCGGCTTCCTGTGCGTCTTCGCGCGGGCGGCCGCGTTCCTGATCGCCGCGCCCATCGTCGGCGAGCGCACCACCCCCGCCAAGGTCCGCGTGGCCGCGGCGGCCGTGATCGCCTTTGCGGTCGCGCCCCTGCGCGGCCCGCTCGACCCCGCGGAGCTCGCGCTGGTGCTGCCCGCCGACGTCCTGCTCGGCCTGGCCGCCGGCTTCGTTGGGCGCGTCGTGATGGCCGGCATCGAGGCGGGCGGCGAGATCGTCGGCCTGCAGCTCGGCCTCGGCTTCGCGGCCAGCTACGATCCCATGCTGGGCACCACGGCGGTGCCGACGCGCAGCATCGCGGTGTTGCTCGGCAGCCTGGCGTTCCTCGCCGCCGGCGGCCTCGAGGCGGGCGTGCGCGTGATCGCGGCACCGGCCGTCGACGGCATGACCCTGGTCAGCGCGACCGCGAGCATCGTGCGCCAGTCGGGCACCGTGCTGGTGGTCGGCATGCGCTTCGCGGCGCCGCTGCTCATCGCCACCACCGTCGCCAACCTGGCGATGGCGCTGGCCGCGCGCGCGTCGCCCGCCATCAACGTCTTCTCGGTCATGCTCGCGCTCATCGTGCTGCTGGGCGGAGCGGTGCTCTACGCCACCGCGCCCGCGCTCATCCAGGAGACCCTCGGCGCCGGCAACCGCGCGGCGCAGGCCATTCAGGAGACGGTGCGAAGGTGAGTGGCGCTCCCGACGCGGACCGCAGGACCCACGAACCGACCTCCAAGCGGGTCGAGGACTTCCGCAAGCGCGGCGAGGTCGCCATCTCGCGCGACCTCACCATCGTCTGCACGGTCATGGGCGGCGCCATCGTCGGCGCCATGTACGGCCAGTACTCGCTCGAGGCCATCACCAACCACCTGCGCCAGAGCCTCGCCGCCCTCGACGGCAACGGTGCCGATCAGGCGATCCGCGCCACCGCCAGCGCGTTCGTCGCCGGCACGCTGCCGGTCGCGCTGGGCGCGTGCGGCGGCTACCTGCTGTCGATCCTGCAGCTCGGCTTCCCGCTGCCCTTCCAGTGGCCCAAGGTCGACCTCGCCAAGCCGCTCTTGATGAAGAACATCGGCCAGATCCTGTCGCCCAAGGCCGCGGCCGGCCGGCTGCTCATGTCACTGGCGAAGATGATGGTCGTCACCATCGCGGCCTACGTCGCGCTCGAGAGCGAGTTCGCGCGCTTCCTCGCCGAGCCCGCGCTCGACGCCCGCGCCACCGGCATTCGCCTGGTCGCGGCGCTCGGCCGCCTGCTCGCCATCGCCGGTGGCGCGCTCGCCGTGCTGGCCGCCATCGAGTACTTCCAGGCCAAGCGCACGATGAAGGGCAAGATGCGCATGACTCCCGAGGAGCTCAAGCGCGAGTACCGCGAGCAGGAGGGCGATCCCGCCATCCGCCGCCGCCGCAAGCAGCGCATGCGCGAGATCTCGCGCCGCCGCCTCGTCCAGGCGGTCCAGGGCGCCGACGTCGTGGTCGTGAACCCGACCGAGTACGCGGTCGCGCTGCGCTACCGCGCCGGCGAGGACCGCGCGCCGCGCGTGGTCGCCAAGGGCCGCGGCGTGGTCGCCGAGCGCATCCGCGAGCTCGCGCGCACCGCCGGCGTGCCCATCTTGGCGCAGCCGCCGCTCGCCCGGCTGCTGCACAAGCTCGTCCCCGAGGGGCGCGAGATCCCGCACGACGTCTACCACGCGGTCGCCGAGGTGCTCGCCTACGTCTTCCGCCTGCGTAAGGGCCGGGCCAGCCGATGAGCCAGGCGACCACACCGCGGCCGGCCGGCACCAGCACGGGCTCGTTCGGCGACGCCATGGGCGCCTTCGGCATCCTCGGCGTGCTCGCGCTGACGGTCTTGCCGGTGCCCCCCGGCCTGCTCGACTTCCTGCTCGCCGCCAGCCTGTGCCTGAGCGTGACCATCTTCCTGATGGCGGTCTACGTCGAGCGCGCGCTCGAGTTCTCGTCGTTCCCGTCGCTATTGCTCATCGTCACGCTGTTCCGTCTGGCGCTGAACGTGGCCTCGACGCGCATCATCCTCTTGCACGGCAACGACGGCACGCACTCCGCCGGCCGCGTGATCGAGGCCTTCGGCCAGTTCGCGCTCGGCGGCAACTTCGTCGTCGGCGGCGTGGTCTTCCTGATCCTCGTGATCGTCAACTTCGTGGTCATCACCAAGGGCGCCGAGCGCATCTCCGAGGTGGCCGCGCGCTTCACCCTGGACTCGATGCCCGGCAAGCAGATGGCCATCGACGCCGACATGGGCGCCGGCCTCATCACCGAGGCGCAGGCGCGCGAGCGCCGCCGCGACATCGAGCGCGAGGCCGAGTTCCACGGCGCCATGGACGGCGCCTCCAAGTTCGTCCGCGGCGACGCGATCGCCGGCATCCTGATCGTCGCCATCAACATCGTCGGCGGCATGATCATCGGCGTCGCCCAGCACGGCATGTCGGCCGGCGACGCCGCCAAGACCTACACCATGCTGTCGATCGGCGACGGCCTGGTCACCCAGCTGCCCGCGCTGCTGGTGTCGACCGGGGCCGCGCTGCTCACCACGCGCGAGTCGTCGGGCAACTCGCTCACGCAGAGCCTGGGCGCGCAGCTCATGGCGCGCAGCCGGCCGCTCGGGCTCGCCGGCGGCGTGCTCATCCTGCTGGGCATCATCCCGGGCATGCCGCACCTGCCCTTCCTGGCGCTCGGCGGCGTGGCCACCTTCCTGGCGCTGCGCTCGTCGCGCGCCAGCTCGGGCAAGTCGGGCGCGCGCCAGCTGCCGGCGTCGAGCCTCGCCGGCAGCCCCGGCGCCTCGGCCGCCCAGCGCGAGCAGGCCGCCGACGCGCCCGCCGCGCAGAAGTCAGAGATCGAGCAGCTCCTGCCCATCGAGCTGCTCTCGCTCGACGTCGGCCTCGAGCTCCTGCCGCTCGTCGACGCCAGCCGCGGCGGCGAGCTGCTCACGCGCGTGGCCTCGCTGCGCAAGCAGATGGCGCTCGAGCTCGGCTTCATCGTGCCGCCGGTGCACGTGCGCGACGACCTGCGCATGCGCCCCAACGCCTACCGCGTGCAGATCTCGGGCGCGCGCATCGCCCAGGGCGAGGTGCGCGTCGGCAAGCTGCTCGCGATCGATCCCTCGGGCAAGGCCAGCGCGGGCCTCGTCGGCGAGCAGGTGAAGGAGCCGACCTTCGGCCTGCCCGCGCGCTGGATCGCGCCCGCCGACCGCGCGCGCGCCGAGGCCGCCGGCTGCACGGTGGTCGACGCCTCCGCCGTGATCGCCACCCACCTCACCGAGGTCGTGCGCCGAAACGCCCAGGAGCTGCTCGGCCGCCGCGAGGCGCAGGAGCTGCTCGAGGTCGCCAGCAAGCAGCACTCGAAGGTCGTCGAGGAGCTCATCCCTCACCTCATGAGCCTGGGCGACCTCATCAAGGTCCTGCGCAACCTGCTCGCCGAGGGCGTGTCGATCCGCGACACCCGCACCATCCTCGAGACGCTCGCCGACAACGCGCAGACCATCAAGGACCCCAACGAGCTCACCGAGCAGGTGCGCCAGCGGCTGTCCCGCCAGCTCACGCTCGGCCATGCCACCGACTCGGGCGAGCTGCGCGCGATGGTGCTCGACCCGCGCGCCGAGGACATCTTCCGCCCCGGCAGCCGCGCCGACGCGCCGCTGCTCACCCGCGCCACCGCCGCGCTCGAGGAGGGGGCCCGCCGCGCCTCGGATCGCGACGAGCCGCCCGTGCTGGTGGTCGCCCCCGACATCCGCCGCGCCGTCTCGGCGGTCGCGCAGCGTCACGTTCCCGGGCTCGCGGTGCTCAGCTACCGCGAGATCGACCCCAGCGTTCCGTTCGTGACGCGTGAAGTCATCGGTCAGGGGCTTCGGCCCGCCATGGTGCCCCAGAAGGAGCTCAGGACATGAGGATCCGTAAGTTCGAAGCCCCCGATATGCGCGAGGCCCTGGCGCTCGTGAAGCGTGAGCTCGGCCCCGACGCGATGGTGATCGCGACGCGCCAGCTGCGCAAGGGCCTCATCGGCGGCTGCGTCGAGGTCACCGCGGCCATCGACGAGCCCGAGCCCACGGGCGGCCAGCCGGGCCCGGGCCCGAGCTCGTACGGCCGCAGCGGCCGCGCCGGCGGCACCCCGACGCCCGCGCTGGCCGCGGGCACGCAGTCTTCGCTGAGCGAGGCGGACGTCGAGCGCATCATGGCGCCGCTGCGCTCCGAGCTGCGCACGCTGCGTACGCTGATGCGCGCGATGGCCGAGCCGCGCTCGGGCAGCGACGAGGTCCGCGCCGAGCTGGCCGCGCTGCGCCAGAGCCTGGCCGCGCTGCACCCCGGCCAGGCGGCGCGCGTGCCCGTGAGCGAGCAGCCGCTCGCCGAGCTGGCGGCGCGCTCGAACATCGCCGCGCCGTCGGAAAGGCGCGTGGTCGTCGTGGTCGGCCCCACCGGCGTGGGCAAGACCACCACCATCGCCAAGCTGGCCGCGCGCAGCGCGCTCATGCAGCACGAGAAGGTCGCGCTCTTGACCCTGGACAGCTACCGCGTCGGCGGCGAGGAGCAGATGCGCACCTACGCCGACCTCATCGGCGTCCCGCTCACGCTGGTGCCGTCGCCCGGGCAGCTGGGCGCCGCGCTGGCGCAGGTGCGCCGCTTCGACAAGGTCTACGTCGACACCGCCGGGCGCAGCCCGCGCGACGCCGCCGCGCTCACCGAGCTGGCCGAGGCCATCCTCGGGCTCGCCGACGCCGAGGTGCACCTGGCCATGCCGGCGGGGCTCTCGCCCGTGGCCATGGACGCGGTCTTCCGCCGCTTCTCGCCGCTCGGCCTCGATCGCCTGCTCATCACCAAGCTGGACGAGGCCGAGGATCTGAGCGAGCTCGTGCGTGCGCCCGCGCGGCTGGGCCGCCCGATCAGCCACATCACGACCGGGCAGCGCGTGCCCGAAGACTTCGAGGACGCCACCACCGCACGCCTGCTCGAGCTGGCGACGCGCGGCCTGATGACCGAGGGGATCGCGGCATGAGCGGAGCGGATCAAGCCATGGGACTACGTGTGATGGGTGGACAGGGTGGACAGGTCGTGCCGCTGGCGCCGAAGGCGAGCCGCGTGATCGCGGTGACCGGCGGCAAGGGCGGCGTGGGCAAGAGCAGCATCGCCGTGAACCTCGCGGTCAGCTACGCCAACCGCGGCGCGCGCACGCTCGTCTTCGACGCCGACCTGGGCATGGCGGATCTGAACCTCCTGCTCGGGGTCGCGCCCGAGGACTCGCTGCTCGACGTGCTGCACGGCAAGCCGGTCGCCGAGGTGCTCGCCGAGGCGCACGGGATCCACCTGCTGCCCGGGCAGAACGGCAGCTTCCGCCTGGCCAACCTGAACGACCTCGAGCGCCACACCCTGCTGGCCGCGCTCGACACGCTCTCCGATCGCTTCGACACCCTGATCGTCGACACCGGCGCCGGCATCAGCGCCAGCACCGTCGACTTCGCCGGCGCGGCGGCGCAGATCGTCGTCGCGGTCACGCCCGAGCCGCTGTCGCTCGCCGACGCCTACGCGTGCCTCAAGGCGCTGTCGGCGCGCTGCCACGTGACGCGCGCCTACGTGCTGCCCAACCAGGTGCGCTCGCCCTCCGAGGCCGACGAGGTCTTCGGCCGGCTGTCCGCGCTGGTCGGCCGCTTCCTCGACATGCAGCTCACCGCGCTGCCGGCCATCCCGCAGGACTCGGCGATGCGCGCGGCCGCCGGCGCGGGCATCCCGCTGGTGCTGCACAGCCCCGATTCGCCCGCGGCGCGCGCGTTCAAGCAGGTCGCGCGGCGCATCGACGCGCTGGCGCGCCCCGACGACCGCGCGGGCAGCGTGCGGCTGTTCTCGCGCCCTGCCACGGCACCGAGGGACAAGGACGCCCCGTGAAGGCCTACTCGACCCCACGCAAGGGCCACGACCCGGCCCGCGATCGGCTGATCTCCGACCACGTCGAGATGGCGCGCCGGATCGCCCTGCGCGTGGCTCGTCGCGTGCCCGAGTGGATGAGCTACGACGACCTCATCGCCTCGGCGATGGTCGGGCTCACCGAGGCCGCCGAGCGCTACGACGTCAACCGCGCCGAGCCCTTCCCGGGCTTCGCCGAGAAGCGCATCCGCGGCGCCGTGCTCGACGAGCTGCGCCGCGGCGACTTCATGCCGCGGCGCGCGCGCCAGAACGCGCGCAAGGTCGGCACCGTCATCTCCGCGCTCGAGAAGACGCTCGGCCGCGCGCCCGAGGACGAGGAGGTCGCCAAGGCCCTCGACATGTCGGTCGAGGAGTACCGCGAGGACCTCGAGCACTTGACCCACGTGGCCATGGTGCGCATCACGCCGGCGCTCCTGGCCACCCGCGCCGGCGACGAGGAGGGCGCCGACGCCCAGCTGCAGCGCGCGCAGCTGTCGCAGCGGCTGCGTGACGGCCTGAAGGCCTTGCCCGAGCGCGACGCGCTCGTGCTCTCGCTCTACTACCTGGAGGACGTGAACTACGGCGAGATCGCCCAGCTCCTGGGCGTGACCGAGTCACGCGTGTGCCAGCTCCATGGCCGCGCGATCGCGCGTCTGCGCGTCCTCCTGGGCGCTTCGGACGAGGAGGACTAGCCATGGCCAGCGGCATCTACACCGCGATGTCGGGGGCGGTCGCGCAGAGCAAGGCGCTCGACGTCACCGCGAACAACATCGCCAACTCGGACACCACCGGCTTCCGCGCCGAGCGCATCAGCTTCGCGCAGGCGCTCGCCGGCACGCCCACGATGATCCACACCGGCCTCGCCGGCTCGACGCCCGACTCGCAGCCCGGCACCATGCGCGACACCGGCAACCCGCTCGACGTCGCCATCGCCGGCGACGGCTGGTTCGGCGTCGACACCGCGCGCGGCGTCCGCTACACGCGCGCCGGCGACTTCCGCCTGAACGAGGACGGCCAGCTGGTCACCTCGGCCGGGCTCAAGGTGCGCGCGAGCGGCGGCGGCGACCTGAGCGTGCCGCCCGGCGTCGCCGAGATCCACATCGAGGGCGACGGTTCGCTG
>JBKJOI010000168.1:0-2885 GCA_046595695.1 Haliangiales bacterium
GGTCGCCGCGGGCGTCGCGGTCCTGGGCGAGCGCGCGGCCGGGCGCGACGACGCCGCCGAGGGGCCGCCGCTGCTCGATCCGCCGCGCGACCCGCTGCCGCCGACCGAGGGCCAGGCGGCGGCGCTGGCCGCGATCGGCGCGGCGGTCGACGCGGGCGGCTTCGCGCCGTTCCTGCTGCACGGCATCACCGGCTCGGGCAAGACCGAGGTCTATCTGCAGGCGATCGCGCGCGTGCTCGAGCGCGGCGGCGGCGCGGTCGTGCTGGTGCCCGAGATCGCGCTCACGCCGCAGCTGGCGGCGCGCTTCCGCGCCCGCTTCGGGCCGCAGGTGGCGGTCCTGCACAGCGGCCTCGGCGAGGCCGAGCGCTACGAGCACTGGAGACGGCTGCGCGCGGGCGAGGCGAAGATCGCGCTGGGTGCCCGCTCGGCGGTGTTCGCGCCGGTGGCCCGGCTGGGCATCGTGGTCGTCGACGAGGAGCACGACTCGTCGTTCAAGCAGGAGGAAGGCGTGCGCTACCACGCGCGCGACGTGGCGCTGGTGCGCGCGCAGAAGGCGGGCGCGGTGTGCGTGCTCGGCTCGGCGACGCCCTCGCTGGAGAGCTACGCCAACGCGCTGGCGGCGCGCTACACGCTGCTCGAGCTGCCGGTGCGACCGACCGCGCGACCGCTGCCCGAGGTCGAGATCGTCGATCTGCGCCAGTGGCGCCCCGACGGCGACTCGTTCATGACCGCGCCGCTGGTGGCCGCGCTCCAGGCCACGCTTGCCGCCGGCGAGCAGGCCATCCTGTTCCTCAACCGTCGCGGCTTCTCCACCTTCGTGAACTGCGTCGGCTGCGGGCACGCGTTCCGCTGCCCGCAGTGCTCGGTGTCGCTCACCTACCACCGCGCCGGCGAGCGGCTGCGCTGCCACTACTGCGGCCACTCCGAGCACGTGCCCATGGAGTGCCCGGCTTGCCACGGCACCAGCACGGTCGTGCGCCATGGCCTGGGCACCGAGAAGGTCGAATCCGTGCTGCGCGAGCGCTTCCCCGCCGCGCGCGTCGGCCGGCTCGATCGCGACACCGCCGCCGGCAAGGGGCTCGCTGACGTGCTCGGCCGGGTCGCGCGCCGTGAGATCGACGTCCTCGTGGGCACGCAGATGGTCACCAAGGGCCACGACTTCCCCGGCGTCACGCTCGTCGGCGTGCTGTGTGCCGACGGCGGGCTGTCGTTCCCCGACTTCCGCGCCGGCGAGCGCACCTTCCAGCTGCTGACCCAGGTGGCCGGCCGCGCCGGCCGCGGCGAGCGCCCGGGGCGCGTGCTCGTACAGACCTGGTCGCCCACGCACTCGGCGGTGCGCTGCGCGCGCACGCACGACTACAAGGCCTTCTTCGCCGAGGAGAAGCTTTCGCGCGAGGAGCTCGACTACCCGCCGCGCGGCCGGCTCGTGGCCCTGCGCATCGACGGGCCGAGCGAGCCCGAGGTCCGCCAGACCGCCGACGAGCTGGGCGCGCGCGCCCGTGTGCTGGGGCGCGAGCCCGCGTTCGCCCGGGTCACCGTCATGGGCCCGGCCGAGGCGCCGCTCGTGCGCCTCAAGGGTCGGACGCGCTGGCACCTGTGGGCGCGCAGCGTCGATCGCACGGCGTTGCGTGCGTTCGTGCGTCGCCTGACCGCCGATCGGGAGCGGCTCCTGCCGTCGGTGCGGGTCACGGTCGACGTCGATCCCATCTCGGCGCTGTGAAGGCGCGCCACGCCGGCTCCACCACGTCGCCCATGTAAAGCGGCGGGCGGTGTAGTACGATCTGCGACCTTGGGTGGGGCGAAGATCCTAGTGGTGGCGAACCCTTACGAGGCCGCTCGCATTGCGAGCTGGCTCGACGGGGCCGGCTTGCCGCTCGCCGGGCCGGTGCGCACCGGCGACGGCGGTGACGACACGCTCTCCGAGTTCGCCGAGGATCCGTGTGACCTCGTCGTGCTCGCCGCCGGCCTCGAGACCGGCGACGCGCTGCTGCTCACCGCCGCGCTGCGCGCCGACGGGCCGGGTCACCTGCGGCTCATCCTGATCGGCGACGAGCGCGGCCCGGTGCGCACCGCGCTCGACGCGGTCGAGTACGCGGCGGATCGCTTCCTGCGCCGCCCGCTCGCGGCCAACGCGCTCGTCTACGCGGTGCGCTCGTGCCTCGAGCCCAAGGCGGGCACCAAGCCGGGCGTCGGCGCTCCGGTGCGCGCGACCTTGCCGCTGCCGCGCGCGCCCAGCCTGGGCGGCGTCGTCAGCGGGCTCGCGGGCGGCCTGGCCGGCCTGGCGGTGATGCCGGGCGCCTCGGCGCGCTCGACCGCGATCCTCGAGACGCTCTCGCGCGCGCCCACCGACCTGGCCGCCGAGAACGGCGCCGCGCTCGCCGCCGACGTCGCGACCTCGGGGGTGGCCGCCGCGGCACGCGCCGCGCCGGCGGATCTCATCGCCCGCCTCGACGCGGTGACCTCGTCGATGCTGGAGGCGTTCCTCGACGACGCGGTCTCCCGCACCGTCGACGCCGCGGTCGGCACCGAGCTCAAGCAGGCGGTCGAGTACACCGCCGAGCCGGGCGACGCCGAGCGCGAGATGCTCGAGCCGCAGATCACCTCCGACTTCGAGCCCGCGCCGCCGTGGCGCGAGCCGACGCTCATCCTGTCGGCGGGCACGGCCGCGCCGATCGTCCCCGTGGCCGATGCGGTCATGGCCGCCGTGGCCGCGGGCGCGTCGGCGGCAGCGTCGTCGGCGGCGTCGTCGGCCGGCGAGGACACGCTCGACGAGGACTCCGAGCACGCTTCGGGCGCATCGAGCCCGCCCGCCGGCACGCTCGCGCGGGAGCTGCGCCGGACCATGAGCGCGATCGAGAAGCGGCTCTTCGGCGACGACGGCGGCG
>JBKJOI010000190.1:0-14856 GCA_046595695.1 Haliangiales bacterium
GCACCAAGAACTGGATCACCAACGGTCCCAACGCCTCGGTCATGATCCTGTTCACCAACTCGGACAAGGAGAAGGGCAACAAGGGCATCACCGCCTTCCTCTGCCCCATGAACGCCCCCGGCGTCACCGTCGGGCCGCCCGACAAGAAGCTGGGCATCCGTGGCTCGCAGTCGGCGCAGATCTTCTTCGACGAGGTGCGCCTGCCGAAGAGCGCCGTGCTCGGCGAGGTCGGCGGCGGCTTCAAGGTGGCAATGACCACGCTCGACGGCGGACGCATCGGCATCGCCGCGCAGGCGCTCGGCATCGCGCGCGCCTGCCTCGAGGACTCGGTCGCCTACGCGGGCACGCGCAAGACCTTCGGCAAGCCGATCGCGACCCACCAGGCCATCCAGTGGAAGGTCGCCGACATGGCCACCGAGCTGGACGCGGCGCGCGTGCTCACGCTGCGCGCGGCGATCCTGAAGGACGCCGGCCAGAAGCACTCCGCCGAGTCGGCGATGGCCAAGCTCTACGCCTCCGACGTGGCCAACCGCGCCGCGCGCGAGGCGGTGCAGGTCTACGGCGGCTACGGCTACATGACCGACTACCCGGTGGAGCGGCACTTCCGCGACGCCAAGATCACCGAGATCTACGAGGGCACGAGCGAGATCCAGCGGCTCGTGATCGCGGGAAATCTGCTCAAGGACTAGGTACCCCCAACACACGGCGGAGGTGCTCATGCGGGCGATACAAGCGACGGTCGGGATGGCAGTGGTGGCGCTCGGGAGCGTGCTCGCGCTCGGCGCCTGTGGCGGCGGGGGCAGCCGGCCGGCGGCCAGCGAGCCGACGGACGAGACCGGCGAAGCGGCGAAGCGCCCGGATGGACCCGGCGTCGATCCCGAGGTCTTCGACGAGCTCACGCGCACGTTCAACAAGAAGCGCGGGCTGGTGGCGCGCTGCTACTCCAGCGCCGTCGAGTCAGGCAAGCTCGACAAGAAGGCCAAGGGGCGCATCAGCGTGCAGGTCTCGATCACCGCCGACGGCACGCCCAAGGGCGTGAAGGCCACGCAGGACACCCTGCGCTCACCCGAGGTCACCAGCTGCGTGACCGACATGATCGCCACCTGGCAGCTGCCCGAGCCGGGCGACACCTGCGAGTTCTCGTTCAGCTACGACTTCGAGCCGGAGTAGACGGAGTAGACGCATGGTCGTGAGCAGTTTCGTCTCGAGGGTGGCGCGCCCGGCGCTGGTGGGTTGGATCGTGCTGGGCGCTGCCGCCTTGGGCCTCGGCGCCGGCGCGGGCTGCGGCGGCAACGGTGGCGCGGCCAAGCCGACCACGCCCGCCGACGAGGCGCGCCCGGCGCGCGTGCCGATCGACGAGGCCGACGAGGCCGACGACGACGAGCCCGGCGACGTCCAGGTCGAGGGCCTCATGGGTCACCTCGACCGCATCGACATCCAGCCGGTGATCGAGCGCAGCTGGGACGACGTGCAGGAGTGCTACACGCAGGCGGTGCGCAAGCTGCGCTACGTCGGCGGCCAGATGGAGCTCTCGTTCCGCATCGCGCGCGACGGCACCGTGAAGCACGTGCACGTCGCGCGCGGCACGCTGGGATCGTGGCCGGTCGAGAAGTGCGTGCTGGTGCTGGCGCGTGCCATGAGCTTCCCCAGGCCCAAGGGCGGCGAGGCCGAGTTCAGCTTCCCCATCGACTTCCCGTCGCGCGGTCGCACGATCGCCATGGACGACGGTCGGGCGTCCACCGAGATCCCGCCCAAGCTGTCCGAGCTGTCCAAGTGCCAGGACGGCAGCGACGGCCCGATGCCCGGCCAGATCGCCGTGACGCTCTACATCGGGCCCGGCGGCGTGGTCACCTCGGTGGGCTTCTCCTCCGACGGCAAGGAGCCCATCCCCGAGGCCTGGGCCGACTGCGCGCACGCGCAGGCGACCACCTGGAAGCTCACCGATCCGCGCGGCTCGGTCTGGAAGGCCACGCAGACGTGGGAGGCCCACTAGTGCGGCTGGATCAGACCCAGGAGCAAGGCTAGTGCGGCTGGACCTGACCGAGGAGCAGGAGATGGTCGTGCGCACCGCGCGCGACTTCGCGACGCGCGTGCTCGAGCCGCGCGCCGCCGCGCGTGATCAGAGCGAGGCCTTCCCCGTCGAGGAGCTGGGCGAGCTGGCGCGCCTGGGCCTGCTCGGCGTGAACGTGCCGGCGGCGTACGGCGGCGCCCAGGTGGGCGCGGTCGCGTACGCGCTGGCCATGATGGAGATCGCGCGCGCCGACGCCTCGGTGGCCGTGGCCATGGCGGTGTCCAACATGGCCGCCGAGCTGATCGTCGCCTGGGGCAACGAGGCGCAGCGGCAGCAGCACGTGACCCGGCTAGCCAGCGGCGACTACATCGTGGGCGCGTTCGCGCTCTCCGAGCCGCAGGCGGGCTCGGATCCGGCGGCCATGGCGACCACCGCGGTGCGCACGCCGGGCGGCTACCGGCTGTCGGGCACCAAGCAGTGGATCACCAGCGGCACGCACGCCGGCCTGTTCGTCGTCTGGGCCAAGACCGACCCCGCGGCCGGCACGCGCGGCATCTCGGCGTTCCTGGTCCAGAAGGGCACGCCCGGCCTGTCGGCCGGCAAGCCCGAGGACAAGATGGGCCTGCGCGGCTCGTCGACGGTGCAGCTCAGCCTCGACGACTGCGAGGTCGGCGCGGACGCGCTGCTCGGCCGCGAGGGCGACGGCTTCAGGATCGCGCTCTCGGCGCTCGACGGCGGCCGCATCGGCATCGCGTCGCAGGCGGTCGGCATCGCGACCGCGGCCATCGCGGCGTCGGTGCGCTACGCCAAGGAGCGGGTGCAGTTCGGCCAGCCGATCGCGAAGCTGCAGGCCATCCAGCTCATGCTCGCCGACATGGCGACCTGGCGCGACGCGGCGCGGCTGCTGACGCTGCGCGCGGCCTCGCTCAAGCAGAGCCAGGTGCCGTTCACCCGTGAGGCCTCGATCGCCAAGCTCTTCGCGAGCGAGAAGGCCGGGCGCATCTGCGACCTGGCGGTGCAGATCCACGGCGGTTACGGCTACACCCGTGACTACCCGGTGGAGCGTTATCTGCGTGACGCGCGCGTGACCCGCATCTACGAGGGCACGAGCGAGATCCAGCGCGTCGTCATCGCGCGCGAGCTGTTTCGAGGAGTGGCATGAAGCGCCTGGGACGAGCTGTTTCGAGGAGTGGCATGAAGCGCCTGGGACTGGTGATCGGGCTCCTGGTATCCGTGCTCACGGTGGCGGCGGTCGCGTCCGCGGATCAGCCGGCGCCCGCGCGCTACGTGGTGCGCGCCGCCGACGTGACGACCTACGCGCCCAAGGGCGGCAAGCTCGAGGCGCGCGTGCTGGTCGACTTCGAGATCGGCGCCACGCAGGCGTCGCTCACGCTGCTCACGCTCAGGGGTCGCACCGAGATCCCGCTGCACCGGCAGACCAGCGCCAAGGTGATCTACGTGCTGGAAGGCATGGGCCGCGTGTACGGCCTGGCCGGCGGCAAGGGCGTCGAGGTCGTCGCCGGCGACGCGGTCTACGTGCCCGCGGGCGTGGCCTCGGGGCTGCTCTCGACCTGCTGCAAGCGCGCGCCCTCGAAGTTCCTGGTCCTCTACGTGCCGGGCGGCCCGGAGCGGCCGTTCAAGGATCCCACGGCGGCCCGGAGCGGCCCGCAGGCGACCACCACCGTGCCGGCGGCCGAGAAGCAGAAGCCATCGCCCGACGCGCCGCAGCCCAAGGTGGCCAAGGCCACCGAGATCCCCGACCTCCCCATCGCCGGCGGCAAGGGCAAGGTGAAGATCCTCTTCGACGCCGCCTCGGCCGGCGACGGCGCCGCCTACGTGGGCCTGCTGACCGCCGAGGCGGGCCTGGCCATCCCCGAGCACGTCCACGCCACGGAGGCCGAGATCCTGTGGATCACCGCCGGCAAAGGCGAGATGACCGTCGGTGGCGAGACCCTCGCGGTGGAGCACGGCATGGCCGTGCACATCCCGGCCGGCGTGAAGCACTCCTTCAAGAGCGCCACGGGGCTCACCGCGGTGCAGTTCTACACGCCCAGCGGGCCCGAGCAGCGCTTCAAGAAAGCAGCGAGCGAAACCAAATGAACTTCGATCTCACCGAAGACCAGCTGATCCTGCAGAAGACCGTCCGCGAGTTCGCCGCCAAGGAGATCGCGCCGAAGTCCAAGCACTGGGACGAGCAGGAGCAGTTCCCCGCCGAGATCATCCCCAAGCTGGCCGAGCTCGGCCTCATGGGCATGCAGCTCCCCGAGGCGTACGGCGGCGCGGGCATGAGCTTCTCCGACTACGTGGTCGTGATCGAGGAGCTGGCGCGGGTCGACGGCTCGGTCTGCCTGACCGTCGCGTCGCACAACTCGCTGTGCGCGGGGCACATCTTCCTCGCCGGCAACGAGGCGCAGAAGCAGAAGTGGCTGCCCAGGCTGGCGCGCGCCGAGATCCTGGGCGCGTGGGGCCTCACCGAGCCAGGCTCGGGCTCCGACGCCGCCGCCGCGAGCACGCGCGCGGTCAAGCAGGGCGATCGCTGGATCCTGAACGGCGCCAAGACGTTCATCACCCAGGGCACGGTCGCGGGTGTCTACGTGATCCTGGCCTCGACCACGCCGGAGAAGAAGCAGAAGGGCCTGACCGCGTTCATCGTCGAGAAGGGTCAGAAGGGCTTCCGCACCGGCAAGAAGATCGAGAAAATGGGCCTACGTGCCTCCGACACCGCCGAGCTCGTCCTCGAGGACGTCGAGGTCGCCGACGAGAACCGGCTGGGCGACGTCGACGCCGGCTTCTCGCACACGCTGCGCATCCTCGAGAAGGGCCGCATCGGCATCGGCTCGATGGCCGTGGGCCTCGGCCGGGGCGCGCTCGAGGAGGCGGTGAAGTACGCCAAGCAGCGCGTGCAGTTCGGCAAGCCGATCGCGAAACTGCAGGCCATCCAGCTCATGCTCGCCGACGCGGCGACGCAGATCGACGCGGCGCGGCTGCTGGTGCGGCGCGCCGCATGGCTGCAGGACCAGGGCCAGCGCACCGCGATGGAGTCGTCGGTGGCCAAGCTGTTCGCCGCGCAGATCGCGATGCGCGCGTGCGACATGGCGATCCAGGTGCACGGCGGCTACGGCTACACGCGCGACTACCCGGTGGAGCGCTACCTGCGCGACTGCAAGCTGACCGAGATCGGCGAGGGCACCAACGAGGTGCAGCGCGTGATCATCGCGCGCCAGCTGTTCGGCCAGGTCCTCAGCGGCCCGGCATAGCCTCGGGTCGGGCGGGGCGCGCGCGGCACGCGCGGTGCCGCGCAGCGTCGGGATGTAGGGCCGGGGGGGCCGCGGGTGCGCGGCCGGAGCCTCGGTGCGGCCGTGCTATCCTGGTTCCTTTGGAGGCAACTAAGTCATGCTTAGAATATCGGTCCTGCTCGCGGCGACCGCGCTGGCGGCGCTGCCCGGGCTCTCCTGCGGGCTCATCGACTCGGACGTCACCGACTTCACGCTGAAGCTGCCCGAGAAGGACTTCAACGTGGACACCGCCGACTGGATGCTCACCGTCCAGGGCTCGACGGTGCCGAGCATCCCGTGCCCGCCCGCCGAATGCACGGTCGCCGCGGACCAGTTCTGTGCCGACGGTGCGTGCACTTCGACGTGTGACGCGAACATGGAGTGCCAGGCGATCGTCGACGTCACGGTGTTCCAGCAGTTCGACCTGGCCAACGAGGCCATGGAGCTGGACGCGATCGACTCGCAGGCGGTGATCTCGGTCGAGGTCGAGACCATCGCGTTCCGCATCGAGGAGAACACGCTGAACGTCGCGTCCCCGCCGCTCAAGATCTACCTGGCGCCGCAGGGCGTCTCGGATCCCAACGGCGGCGTGGCCGTCGAGATCGGCACGCTGGCCCCGGTGGCCGCCGCGCAGACCGGGTCGGTCGACATCGTGCTTACCCCGAGCGGCAAGCAGGTGATGGAGCAGTTCATGGAGGACTTCCGCACGCCGTTCACCGTGATCATCGCCGGCAGCGCCGCGATCCAGGCCGGCGACCCGGTGCCCGAGGGCCGCATGTCGGGCGTCGTCACGGTCAGCGCGCACGCCGGGCTGTAGCCGGCCGGCGTCATGGCGCGCGCGCCCGCGCGGTGCCCTCCGCGCCCTGCTCGCCTCGCCCACCGCTGCATTCGCGCTCGCGACCCTGTGATACACAGGCGCTCGTGAGCGCCAGCGCTTCCTTCGACTACGACGTGATCGTCGCCGGCGGCGGCCCAGGTGGCTGCGCGCTGGCCGCGCGGCTCGTCCGCCTCGACCCCGCGCTGGCCGCACGCACGCTGGTCCTCGACCGCTTCGCCTTCCCGCGCGAGAAGCCGTGCGGTGGCGGCCTCACCGGCCACATGATCGAGGCCATGGCCGCGGTCGGCCTCGAGCTCGACGTGCCGTACCAGCCGGCGCCGCTCGCGCGTGTGCGCTTCGGCGGCTTCGAGCGGCAGGTGCGCCTGCCGCGTCCGGTGAACATCGTGCGCCGCGAGGAGTTCGACGCGTCGCTGGTGAAGCAGGTGCGCGCGCGCGGCGTCGAGGTCGTCGAGCGCGAGGGCATGACCGACTTCACCGTCGAGCACGGCGGCGTCACCGTGACCACCAAGCAGCGCACGCTGCGTGCGCGCGTGCTCGTCGGCGCCGACGGTGCGGCCAGCCTGGTGCGCAAGCGCCTGCGGCCGCGCGAGCCGGTGCCGCTCCGCCTCTTCAAGGGCGAGATCCCGTGCCCGCCGTCGTGGACGCGACAAGACGAGATGCTCTACGACTTCTCGCCCATGCGCCACGGCGTGCGCGGCTACCTGTGGATCTTCCCGGTGCCGGGCAACTTGCTGAACGTCGGGCTCATGCACTACCCGGCGCGCGGCGCCGAGAGGATCTCGGGCGCCCGGCTGACCGAGCTGCTGGCCTCGGGGCTGCGCGAGCACGGCCTGGATCTCGAGACCGGCAAGACGCGCGGGTGGCCCGCCTGGGGCTACGAGCCGTCCGCGCCGGTCGCGGCGCCGCATGTGCTCACCATCGGTGACGCCGCCGGCATCGACGCGCTGACCGGCGAGGGCATCGCGGTGGCCATGGAGCACGCGGTGGTCGCCGGCGACTTCGTGGTGCGCGCGCTCGCCACGGGTGACTTCGCGCTCGGCGGCTACCGGCGGGCGCTACGGTCGGCCACGGTCGGCCGCGAGCTCAACCTGGATCGGCTGCTCGCGCGCATGCTCTACAACGACTTCGGCTGGCGCGCCTGGCTGTCGCTGGTGCTCTTCGATCCGCTCGTACTCGAGCTCTACGCGGCGCGCGTGGCCGGCGGGATGGTGCTCGCCGACGAAAAGCTCAAGCTTTGGGGGGCGTTCGCGCGGCACTTGGTAAGCTTCGTGTCGCGCTGGCGGCGGCTGGCGCGCGCGGCGGCGAGCTAGCTCCTCGGGGTGGGAATCAAGCCCGCTTGATGCCGGGGGCCACGGGCGGCGCGACAGCGGTCGCGGTCTCGCTCGCGCCCGGGCGGCTCGAGTTGATGCGCTCCTTGAGCTCCTTGCCGACCTTGAAGAAGGGCAGGCGCTTGGGCTTGACCTCTACCGTGGCTCCGGTGCGCGGGTTGCGACCCTCGTACGCCTTGTACTCGCGGATCTCGAAGCTGCCGAACCCCCGGATCTCGATGCGCTCACCGTTGCGTAGCGCCCGCTCCATCGTGTCGAAGATGCAGTCGACGAGCGCCTCCGCACGACCCTTGGGCAAGTTCAACTTCGTCGAGAGATGCTCCACGAGGTCCGACTTCGTCATCGACATCGACGCCCTCCGCTCGGTGACCACGTGACGAATATATCACGGAATTCCAGCGGTTACGCATCGGCGAATGTGACGTCGTCGGAGGGGGCGGCTACAGGCGCATTTCGGGGACCCCGCCGGGCGGCAGGATCAGGCGCGGCTCGGTGGCTTTCTGGATGTCCTCGACCGAGACGCCGGGCGCCCGCTCACGCAGCGTGAGGCCTTCCTTGCCGACGTCGAGCACGGCCAGATCGGTGATCACGCGGCGCACGCAGCCGACGCCGGTCAGCGGCAGCTCGCAGTGGTTCTTGATCTTGTAGGCGCCGTCCTTGTTCACGTGCTCCATGACCACGACGACGTGGGGCGAGCCGGCGACCAGGTCCATCGCGCCGCCCATGCCCTTCACCATCTTGCCGGGGATCATCCAGTTGGCGATGTCGCCGCGCTCGGAGACCTCCATGGCGCCCAGGATGCACATGGCGACGTGGCCGCCGCGGATCATCGCGAACGATTCCGCGGACGAGAAGAAGCTCGAGCCCGGGATCGTCGTGACCGTCTGCTTGCCGGCGTTGATGAGATCCGGGTCCTCGTCGCCCTCGAGCGGGAACGGCCCGATGCCGAGCAGCCCGTTCTCCGACTGCAGGATGACCTCCATGCCGGCGGGGATGTAGTTCGACACCAGGGTCGGGATGCCGATGCCCAGGTTGACGGTGGCGCCGTCGCGCAGCTCCTGCGCCGCGCGCCGCGCGATGTCCTCTCGTGAAAGGGTCATGACGGCTTCCTCTTGGTGACGGTGCGCTGCTCGATGGGCTTCTCGTAGTCGCCGGCCAGGATCACGCGCTGCACATAGATACCCGGGGTGTGGATCTGATCCGGCTCGAGCTCGCCCGGCTCGACCAGGTGCTCGACCTCGGCGACGGTGATCTTGCCGGCGGCCGCCATCATGGGGTTGAAGTTGCGCGCCGTCTTCCGGTAGACGAGGTTGCCCCAGCGATCGCCCTTCCACGCCTTCACCAGCGCGAAATCCGCGTGCAGCGCGCGCTCGAGCACGAACCAGCGCGGCCCGTCCGGCGTGTCGAGCTCGCGGGTTTCCTTGCCCTTGGCCACGTCGGTGCCGTAGCCGGTGGGCGTGTAGAACGCGGGGATGCCGGCGCCGCCGGCGCGGATCCGCTCGGCCAGCGTGCCCTGCGGACAGAGCTCGACCTCGAGCTTGCCGTCGAGGTACAGGCGCTCGAAGATCTTGTTCTCGCCCACGTACGACGAGATCATCTTCTTCACCTGGCCGGCGGCGAGCAGGATGCCCAGGCCCTTGTCGGTGGTGCCGCAGTTGTTGGAGATGATGGTGAGGGCACGAGTGCCCTTCTGGTGGATGGCCCGGATGAGGTCCTCCGGGTTGCCCGACAGGCCGAAGCCGCCGGACATGATCGTGGCGCCATCGCTGAGCTCGGCGAGCGCCGCCGCGGCGGAGGGGAAGACCTTGTTCATGGGGACAGGCGCTCCATGGGCGGCATCTTCCGCAGCGGCCGTGAAGCTGTCAATGTACGTCGATTTCGGGCCCGGCCACGAGCGCCGGCCCGAGGATGCAAGCGAGGATTCCACAGCGATGAGCAGCACCCGCGTGATCACCCTGACCACCGACTTCGGCACCCGCGACGGCTACGTCGGCGCCATGAAGGGCGTGATCCTGGCGCGTGCGCCCGGCGTCACCTGCGTGGACCTCACGCACGACATCCCGGCCCAGGACGTGGCCGCCGCGGCGTTCGCGATCGCCCAGGCTGCGCCGTACTTCCCGACCGGCACGATCCACGTGGTCGTCGTCGATCCCGGCGTGGGCGGAGAGCGGCGCGGCGTGGTCATCGACGGCGGCAGCCAGTGGTTCATCGGGCCGGACAACGGTGTGTTCTCCGTGGCGTGCCCGGCGCCGCGCGGCGCCTGGGAGATCCGCTCGCCGCGCTTCCTGCGCGAGCGCGTCTCGGCGACCTTCCACGGCCGCGACGTGTTCGCCGCGGCCGCCGCGGTGCTGGCGGTGGGCGCGCAGGCGAGCGCGGTGGGGCCGCCGGTCGAGCTCGCCGGCGTGCTGCCGGGCGGGCCGCCCGGCCGGGTCGTGCACGTGGATCTGTTCGGCAACCTGATCACCGACCTGCGCGTCGGCAGCGAGGCCGCGGCCGACGCGCACGTGCACGTGGGTCAGCTGGCGCTGCCGATCCGGCGCACCTACGCCGACGTCGCGCCGGGCGCGCCGGTGGCCTACGTCGGCTCGGCCGGTACCATCGAGATCGCGGTCCGCGACGGCTCGGCGGCGCGCGAGCTGGGCCTGGGCCGCGGCGCACGCGTGAGCTTGGCGGGGCCCGCCGCGCCATGACCTGCAAGCGCACCGCGCGGCGGCCGCCGAAGCTGCTCAAGCTGCGCGTCGACTCGCTCGCCTTCGGCGGCGACGGCGTGGGCCGCGACCAGGACGGCCGCGTCACCTTCGTCCCCGACGCGGCGCCCGGCGACCAGGTCGAGGTGCGCCTTATCGAGGAGCACAAGGGCTTCGCGCGCGCGGCGCTCGAGCGCGTGCTCGAGCGCTCGCCCGATCGCGTCGACGCGCCGTGCCCGGTCTACGCCGAGTGCGGCGGGTGCCAGTGGCAGCACGTGTCGATCGGCGCGCAGCGCGCCGCCAAGGCCGACATCGTGCGCCGCGCGCTGCGCAAGGTCGCCACCGGTGACACGGTGCGGCCGCTCGTCGCGCCCGTCCCCGACTTCCGCTGGCGCCGGCGCGCCCGGCTGCGCTTCCGCTCGCAGACGCTTGGCTACCTGGCGCGGCGCTCGCATCGGCTCGTCGACGTGCCGGTGTGCCTGCAGCTCGAGCCGGCGCTCGAGGCCGCGTTGACCGCGGTGCGCGCGCGGCTCGCGCCCGCGCTGAGCGGCGGCGGCGAGCTGTCGATGGTGACCTCGGCGCGCGGCCAGGTGCAGCTCATGATCGAGGCGCACGACGTCGCGCCGCTCGAGGCCCCGGCGCGGGCGTTCCTGGGCGAGGCCGGCGTGGTCGGGGTGATCCTGCGGCCGCCCCGGGGCGAGGATCTCGTGATCGGCGCGGCGGATATCGATCTCGCGGACGATCCGAGCAGCCTCGAGAGCGCAGGCGAGGGCGCGCCGTTCTTCGCGCGCGCCGACGGCTTCCAGCAGGCCTCCGCGCCCGGCAACGCGAGCTTGCGCGCGCTGGTTCGCGATGCAGCCGGCGCGCTCGCCGGCCGCCGCGTCCTCGAGCTGCACGCGGGCAGCGCCAACTTCACGCGCGACCTGGCCGCGGGCGCCGCGCACGTCGTGGCCGTCGAGGAGGCCGCGCCCGCGGTGGCGCTGGGCGTGCGCACGCTGGCCGCCCGCGGCCTGGCCGAGCGCGTCGAGTGGCGCGCGCAGCCGGTCGGAGCGGCCCTCGCCGACGCCGCGCTCCGTCCCGATCTCGTGCTCCTCGATCCGCCGCGCGTCGGCCTCGCGCCGGGCGAGGCCGCGGCGCTCGCCGCCCTGGGTGCCCAGGTGATCGTCTACGTGTCGTGCGATCCCGAGACGCTCGCGCGCGATCTGGGCACCCTCGTCACCGGCGGCTACCGGGTCCACTGGGCGACGCCCGTGGACCTCATGCCGCAGACCTACCACGTCGAGACGGTCGTCCTGCTCGAGCGGGCGTAGCCTCCTCTGTGGTACCGTGGAACCGCCATGTTTCTCGCGTGGCGTCTACACACCGGAGCATGGGCTCCGGCTGGAGTCAGTGAGGGAGGCCGCCTTTGAGCCGACTCGGTAAGTTTTTAGCCAGGCAGCTGGTCTACGTCGGGCTGGTGGCCGTCGCCGGCACGAACGCCGCGGCCCTCGACGTCGAGGTGCCGATCCTCGTCGTCGATGACGACGACGGCGAAACCGCCGTGGTCGACGAGGATCTCGATCTCGCCAACCTCGTGACCAGCGCCGCGAAAGGAGTGACCACGGTCCAGCAGGCGCCGGCCATCATCACGATCCTCACGGCCGAGGAGATCAGGGACCGGCAGGTGCGCTTCCTGGACGATCTCATCGATCTCGTGCCCGGCTTCTACCGCGGCCTGCAGGCCAACAACCAGTTCCCCTTCCTGTCCGCGCGCGGTGTCTTCCAGTCCGTGCTGAACCTGCGCGACGGCGTGTCGATGTTCGACACGTGGGGCAACGGGCCCACGATCTCGCGCGGCGTTCCGCTCGAGCTCATCAAGCGCATCGAGATCATCTCCGGCCCCGGCGGCGTGCTGTGGGGCGCGAACTCGTTCCTGGGCGTCGTGAACATCATCACCAAGGACGCCGAGGACATCGATGGCGTCGAGGCCTCGGCCGGCTTCGGCGACGGCAGCGGCGACCAGAACAACTACCGCGGCTACGTGCTCGCCGGTGTGCCCGCGCTGTTCGGGCGCGACGACTGGAGCCTGGTGGCCCACGTCAGCTTCGAGGGCTGGGAGGGCGCGCGACTGTCACGTGAGACCGCGCTCAACATCTCACCGCCGCCGCAGCCGAACGGGGTGTTCACGTTTGGCCCCCGACAAGTCGCGGACGTGCCGATGTCCTACGTGCTCGACATCAATGGGCAGCTGGCGCTGGGTCACCTGAAGATCTACTGGTCGGTGCCCTTTGTGCGGAAGTACAAGCCGTTCGGGTTCACTGCCGCCGTGGCCATCGACGAGATGGTCGAGGATGGGCTGCTCGACCCGGCGGGCGCCCCGCTGTGCGCACCGGTAGCCGCCGACGATCCGGCCCTCGCCGACGGCGGCGATCGGTGCCTCGACCGCAACCGCACGGCCCGACGGAACCGGGTAGACTGGACCGAGCGCTTCGCGGCCGCGGAGTACTCGGTGACCCCGAGCGCGCACTCGGGTTTGAACACCAAGCTCTACTTCGTGCAGATCGATCGATCGATGGATCCGCTCATCCTGAATCCGACCAGCTTGGCCGAGGGCGGCGTCAGCTTCGCGTCCAGCAGCCAGGTGCTGCGCGCGGGCACCAGCCTCGACGGCAACGTGGACCTCACGGACCGGTGGCGGCTGCTCTACGGGGCCGAGGCCTTTCACGAGTGGCTCCCGACCGACACCGCACGGTCGCGCCAGGGTGAGGGCGTCGAGTCCGTCTTCGGCGGCCCGTACAACCTGGATCGACTGCCGGTAGCGTGCCCGCTCGGCGGCGGCACCTGGGACCCAGTGAGCCAGACGGTGATGGGCGCGCAGAAGCTGGTCGGCTGCCCGCTCACGATGACCTTCGAGATCTCGCGCACCACGATCGGCGGCTACGCGGCCAGCCAGCTGCGGCTGACCGACGCCCTGGTCATCGACGGTGGGGTCCGCCTGCAAGCGGCGCCCGAGCTCGGCGAGACCTCGCGCGGCTACGCGCCGGTCGCGACCTTCTCGGGGGCCGCCGTCTACCGGTTCCTCCCCGACTGGCACCTGAAGCTGAACATCGCCGAGGGGTTCCGCCCGGCGGTGTTCAACAGCCTGGCCTCGAATGGTGAGGCCGTGCAGCTGGCCGGCGACCCGGACCTCGAGGTCGAGACCTCTCGAAGCTTCCAGGTCGAGGTCAACGCACGCCTGCTCAAGGGGCGCGGGCGGATCCGCGAGCTCGCCTTGCGCGCCGACTACTCCTACACCGAGATCCTCAACTTCATCACTTTCGGGACCGGCCGCTACGCGAACATCGGTGACCGCGGGATCCACTCGGGCGAGTTCCTGAGCAAGCTGTACCTGAAGGGCGGGCACCGCCTCGAGTTCGGCTGGACCTGGATGCTGCAGATGACCGCTGACGTCGGCCCCTACCGCGCGCACCCCGAGCACTGGTTCAATCTCACCTCGGTGAACCGGCTGGGCGAGCACCTGGAGCTGGCCACGGTGGTGCGCGTCTACGGCGCCCACGAGGACCAGAACCGCCGCATCGACTCGAGCGGCCTCGAGCTCGACGCCGACGGCCACGCGGTCTCGCATCCCGACCCGGCGAACCCGATGGAGCTCATCCCTGGTTCCATCGATGTGAAGCCCTCGGAGGTCGTGGTCGATCGGCTGCCGTCCTCCGCCGAGCTGCAGCTCGGCGTCCGTTATTCGCTCCTCGACGACCAGCTGGTTCTGCAGGCGACCGCTTACAACGCGCTCAACACCACGCGCTACACGCCCGATTCGTTCAACGGCTACCAACCGCGCATCGAGTTCCAGCCCTCGATCTTCGAGACCTTCCGCTTCTTCGCCTCGGCGACCTACACGTTCTAGTCAGGGCGCAGGCGCGGGCTTGAAGCTCTCGAGGATCGTCCGCGTGCTCCGGGGCACCTTGGTGCCGGGCGCGTCGACGACGATGGTGAGCGCGTAGCTCTTGTAGAGCAGCGTGCGCGCGCCCACGACCACCGGCTTGCCGTCGCGCTGCATGGTGAACCACAGGTCGATCGCGGGCAGCGTGCGCTGCTTCTTGCCAGCGACGCGCTTGCCGATGGCCAGATCGCGGCGCTTGATCGATACGCGCTGGTAAGCCATCGCGCTGCGGAAGCCCGACTCGAAGTTGTCGAGCCCCGCCTGGCCGTCGCCCTCCGAGTCATCGGTGGGTCCCTTGGTCACGACCACGACCAGCCACTGGCCGGTCGCGTCGTTGGTGGCCTTCATGACCGGCGCCGAGGCACCCTCGCCGGTGTCCTGCTGGACCGGGAGCCAGCCGGTGGGCAGCGCGACCTGGAAGCCGCGCTCGACGTCGATGTAGGGCGGCGGCTTCCGCGCGTGCGCGGCGGCGGGCTGGGCGACCAGCGCGAGCGCGAGCGCCCCGAGGGCCAGCGAGACGCGGCCCGGATGGCGACGCAGGGTCATGCCGTGCGGCGACCCGTGGCGCGCCGGTTGATCGACGCGGCGAGCTTGCGCTGATCGGCCTCGCTGGCGAACCAGTCGCGCGGGTACGCGAAGGTGCCGCGCACGGTCTCGACGACCAGCAGCGGGCCGGTGGTCATCCACGGCAGCACGCGGCGCAGGAAGTAGGCGTGCTTCACGTCGCCGAACGGCACCTCGGCGCGCGTGCCCGCGCAGACCCGCGGCGGCAGCGCGACGCCCGTCGAGCTCACGCCG
>JBKJOI010000213.1:0-3765 GCA_046595695.1 Haliangiales bacterium
GGAGACGCCGATACCGGTGCGCGGAAGATACGGCCACTGCAGGCCCTGGGCGGTCATCGCCAGCGAGCCACCGTCGATGCCGCGCAGCCGAGTCGACGGGTACGCCGAGGCCGACAGGCGCTCGAGCGAGACCATCTGCACCTGCGCGGCCGGCGCCACGGGCGGCGTCGGATCGGCGGACGCCTCGGCCGCGATCGTGCCGACCGCCTCGCCTTCCGATCCCTCTTCGTCGTCTTCGTCCTGGGCCTGGGCCTGCCCCGCGAGCGGGCTCGCGAGCGCCAGGATCGCCACCAGGAGGGCCGCCGGCTTCATCCAGGTCACGCCACGGCTCACGGCTTCACCGTCACAGTATCCTCGAGCGGCAGATCCTTCGCGTTGGGCCCGACCATGATCTTGATCGGCCCGGCCGCGACCTTCCAGCTGCTCGAGGTCATGTCCCAGTACTTCAGGTCCTCGATCTCGAGCTCGAAGGTCACACGCCGGGTCTGGCCCGGCTCGAGCGTGACGCGGTGGAAGCCCTTCAGCTCCTTGATCGGCCGGCGCACCGTGGTGCCCGGGTACGAGATGAACAGGAACGCGACCTCGTCCCCCTTCACGGCGCCGGTGTTGGTGATGTCGACCTGCACCTTGACGACGCCATCCTTGGTCACGTCGGTGCACGGCACCTGCAGGTGGCGGTACTGGAAGGTCGTGTAGCTGAGCCCGTGCCCGAACGGGAACAGCGGCTCGATGTTGTTGCGGTCGAAGTGTCGGTAGCCCAGGTCGTAGCCCATGTTGGTGGTCGTGCCGGTGGAGAACACCGGCTCGTCGGCCCATAGCTTGGGCCACGTGATCGGCAGCTTGCCGCTGAAGCTCACATCGCCGAAGAGCAGCTTGCCGAGCGCGCGCCCGCCGTCCATGCCCGGGTACCACGCCATGACCACCGCGGGCACCTGCCCGAGCCACGGCATGTCGATCACGCTGCCGCCCTCGAGCACGACGACCATCGGCTTGCCCTTGGCCGCGACCGCCGCGATGAGGTTGTTCTGCGCGTTCGTGCCGGTCTTGCCGTCGAGGGAGAAGTTGGGCCGGTCACCGGCGCCGGTGTACTCCTCGCCCTCGTCCTCGGGGGTCAGGCCGGCGACCACGATCACGAAGTCGGCGTCGTCGGCGAGCGAGGCCGCCGAGCCGCTCACGACCGTGATGCCGGCGCCCGCGGCCTCGCGGATGCCCGCGGCCGGGCCGCTGCTCTTGGCCGGATCCGGGAAGACGCGCCCCGACCCCAGGTCGCCGAGCCGCAGATCGGTCGAGAACTTGATGACGCCGTTGGCGTTGTCGGTGTTGACGACGTGGTAGGGCACCTCGGCGCCGATCACCGCGATCTTCGTCACGGTGGCACGCTTGATGGGCAACGTGTCGTTGGAGTTCTTGAGCAGCGTGATGGCCTCGAGCGCGGCCTCCTGCGCGAGCATCACGTGCGCCGCGTTGCCCTCGATCGAGCCGAGCGCGGACAGCGTCGTGGTCGGGGGACGAAGGCCGATCGCCTGGCCGGTCCGGGCCACCTTGAAGCGGTACTTCTGCTCCAGGATGCGGCGCGCCGACTCGGTGACGGTGGCCTCCGAGACCGGCTTTCCCGCGCCGGTGATGGCCTCGACGTGCTGGTAGTTGTAGGCCCAGGGCAGCTCGAGATCCATGCCGGCGTTGATGGCCTCGGCAGCGTTCGCCTGCAGTGCGTCGGTCGACGAGCCACCCGTGCCCGGCGGCATCGCCCACCAGTCGGAGAGCACGAAGCCGAGGAAGCCGAAGTCGTCGCGCAGGATCTCGGTGAGCAGGTGCTTGCTCTGGGTCGCCTTCTTGCCGTTCACCAGGTTGTAGGCGGCCATCACGCAGGCGACGCCGCCGTCGCGTACGACCATCTCGAAGTGACGCGTGTACATCTCGCGCAGCGTCTGCTCGTCCATCTGCGCGTTGGCGCTCTGGCGGCCGTTCTCGATGTTGTTGGCCGCGTAGTGCTTCACGCACGCGGGCACGTACTGCTGCACGCCGGCGACGTACGCGGTGCCCAGGCGGCCGAGCAGGAACGGATCCTCGCCGTAGATCTCCTGGGCGCGGCCCCACGCGGGGTGGCGCAAGATGTTGATCGCCGGGGCCAGCATCAGGGTGTTGCCCGACGCGACCGTCTCGTCGCCCATGGCGACGCCGATGCGGTACTCGAGATCCAGGTCGAAGGTCGCGCCGCGCGCCATCGGCACCGGGAAGCTGGTCGCGTAGCCCTTCTTGCCGATGGGCAGCTGGGCGGCCAGGTTCACGCCGTTCGGGCCGTCGCGGAACAGGAAGCCGCGGATGCCCTTGTTGGTGTTGTCGGGCGTGCGAAAGATGTCGGAGTAGTTGTTGTTGCCGCCCGGGCTGGTGCCGCGCATCTGATCGGCGCGCTCGGACAGGCTCATCGAGCCGAGCGTGAGCGCCACGTCCGCCTGCACCGCCGGATCGGGCGTGTAGCCGGGCGACCACGGGTCACACGTGGGCGCGGCGGTGCACGAGATCTTGACCACCTCGGGCGCGGTGCCATCGACGATGGCGTCCTGCTCGCACTCGTCGCCGGGCGGCGGCGGTGGCCCGGTCAGATCCGCGTCGGGAGTCTCGCCGGGCGGGTGGGTCCCACCGGGCTTCTGGTGCTCGCAGGCAGTCGCGCCGAACGCGGCCGCGCCGAGCGCGCTCGCGAGCAGGCTGGCCGCGAGCAGGATGCCTCGTCGATTCGTCACGGTGCGCTTCGTCATGGTGTTCATGGTGCGTCTCCCTTCGGTGCGCCCGCGGCTTGGGTGGCCACGGCGGAGGTCGTGCAGGCGGGCAGCGCCGACGCGGCGTGGAAGCCGTTGTCGATCGCCACGGACTTCACATTGGCAGCGGTGAGCAGGACCACCGGCACCGCGACGACCGCGACGCCGGCGATGGTGGTCTTCGATTCGACGATCTTGCCCTGCACCAGCGCCGCGGCGACGCCGGCGGCCTCGCGCGCGAGCGGGGCGATGTCCTTGAGCACCTCGATGGACTGCTTCTTCTCGCAGACATAGTTCACGTTGGCCGCGTCGGCGTCGGCGCCGGCGATGAAGATGCCGCGCGTGCCCAGCCCGGCCGCCGAGATGGCCTGCACCGCGCCGCGCGCCATGCCGCTGTTGTTCGCGAGGACGGCCTGGATGTCGCCCTTGGTCTTGGCGATCGCGTCCTCCATCGTCTTGAGCGACTGCTCGGGCGACCACGAGTCGTGGTTGCGTTGCACGACGATCTTGATGTCTCCCTTGTCGATGAGCGGCTTCAGCACGCTCATGTAGCCGCGGTCGATCTCGGCGACGACGGAGTGTCCCGACTGACCGTCGAGCAGGACGTAGTTGCCCTTGCCTCCGGTGGCCTTCACCGCCTCTTCGGCCTCGATGGCGCCGACCTTGAAGGCGTCGTGCGAGACGTAGACGTCGAGGTCGTCGCTCTTGATCGAGCGATCGTAGGAGACGACCTTCGCGCCCTTGGCGTGCGCCTTCGATACGTACGATGCGGCCGCGGTGCTGTCGGTTGGCTGGACGACGATGACCTTCGCGCCGCGCGAGAGCGCGTCCTCGAGCTGCGACAGCTGCTTGCCGTTGTCGTTGTCGGCCGAGAGCGTGAACGGCGAGAGGCCGGGCGCCGTCGCCTTCTCCTCGAAGTACTTCTTGTCCTTCTGGTACCGCTCCTCCTGGAGCGTCGCGAGGAGGAAGGCCACCTTGGTCTTGCCCTCGGCGCGGCCGCGGCCGAGGG
>JBKJOI010000554.1:0-3917 GCA_046595695.1 Haliangiales bacterium
CTTTCAACCCGCGAGCGCTAGGGAGCACTATGGAACCATGCGGAAAATACTGCCGACCCTGATCCTGCTCCTCGCTGTGGGCTGCGACGAGAAGAACAGCGACGTCGTGAACGACGACGGCGGCACAGGTGTGGACGGCGCCGGTCGCGACTTCGCCGGCGCCGCTCCCAACGCGCCTGACGCGGGGCCGGCGGCGGGCTGTACGCCCACGAGCACCCAATGCAACAACTGCATCGACGACGACCAGGACGGCACGATCGATGGCTTCGACGCCGAGTGCACCGGGCTTGCCGACGACGACGAGGGCAGCTTCGCCACCGGCATCTCCGGCGACAACATCGACGCCAAGACGCAGGACTGCTTCTTCGACGGCAACAGCGGCGGCGGCGACGACAAGTGCGCGTACCACACCTGCTGCCTGACCGATGTGAACAAGGACGGCACGTGTCCCGAGAGCCTGACGCCGCCCAACTACGATCCGGCCGAGTGCACGGTGACGCAGACCTGCATCAACAACTGCGCGCCACTCACCCCGCCCGGCTGCGACTGCTTCGGCTGCTGCACCGTGTGCGACGGCGACTCCTGCCGTGACATCGCCACCAACCCGGCGATTTCGCCCGAGTGCACGCTCGAGGTCCTCGACGACACGGCGAAGTGCCTGGCGTGCGTGAAGAGCACCGAGTGCAACGGCGGCGAGTGCAACGCGGTCGAATGCGTGCTGTGCCCCGGCCAGACCGCCGACGACCTGCCGCCCGAGTGCAACGATACGCCGGCGTGCGCGGGCGGCGGGACGGTGTGCACGCAGACGTCCGAGTGCCTCGACGGCGAGTACTGTTCCTCGGGCTGCTGCATCAACCAGATCGGCTAGCCAACGCGACGCTCCGGGCAGGCTTTCCGGTATCCAGCTACGCCGTCGACATCCTGCCGCCGGCCTTCCTGCACGAGCACCACGTCGAGATGATCATCAAGCCCTACGGCCCCGAGCAGCTCCTGCGCGCCCTTCGCCGCGCCCTCGACGGCGCGCCGACCGGCTGACCCGCGGGGCGCCGGAACGTAGCGCCGTCCGTGCGGCTTGCAGTCGCGCGCCGCATCGGGCAAATTTGCCCGGCTGTTCGCTCCCGTAGCTCAGCTGGATAGAGCACCGGTTTCCTAAACCGGGGGTCCCGCGTTCGAATCGCGGCGGGGGCGCTAGGATTCGCGGGGCTCGAGCGCCACGCGAATGCGCGCCGCCTGGTCCTTGCTTCGACACGTTGGACCGTGCGGCCGCCCGGCCCGCGCCGCGGCGGTAGACGACGCTACTCAGCCGGCGCTAGCATCCTCGCATGGCGATCCACGATGGGGGTTTGCGGGGCAGGCTGGAGCAGGTGGCCGAGCTCATCGAGCAGGACGCGGTGGCGCTGCGGCTTCGCGGCACGCTCGAGGGCGAGCGCACCGTCGTGCTGCTCGAGGCGGCCGCCAGCCGCCTGCGGGCTGGTGTCGCCGGCGATGATTGGACCGAGCCCGGCAACATCTTAGCGCACGCGACGTGGCCGAAGGAAGACGGGCCCTGGCTCACCGCGCTGCGCAAGGCGATCCACAACATCGGGGCCGCCCAGCAGTCCATCCGGCCGCCGTTCGTGCAGGCGCCCGCCGCGAGCGAGACCGACGTCGCCGCCTTCGAGCGGGTCTGCGCCGAGGCCTCGGAGCTCCTCCACGTGGGCGCCGGGTTCAAGTAGCAGGCAGCCGACGCCGGCCCTCGGCCCTCCAGCCGAAGCCCTAGCCGCCGGCCGGACGCGGCACGGACCACTTCACGCGGAACCGGCACGAGCCGGCCGGCCCCCCCGCGGGGCCGAGGATCTCGACGGTGCTCTGCGCGGCCCCGGCGAGCACGGCCACCTGCTCGAGGATGCCCGCGGTGGGCGACCACATGAGCTCCTCGGCCGGGCCACCGCTCACGGTCACGACGGTCTCCTGCTCGCTGGTGCGCTCGACCGCGACCTCGCCCCAGGTGTGGTAGCGCTTCCAGATCACGTCGGTGGCGTCGAGGACCGGGCCGGGCGACAGCGCGGCGGGATCGGCGCCGAAGAAGCGCGCGAACGTGGCCGAGGCGGCCACGCGGCCGAGCTCGCGGCCGAAGGCGCGCGGGTCGCGCCCGCTGTCGCGGATCGCGTGCAGCATCTGCTCGAAGAGCTCGGTCGGGTGCCAGGACAGCAGCGTGTTCTGCGGCTGCAGCGCGTGCGCCAGCGCCGGGAAGCGGCGCGAGACGTGGGTGACCCAGGCCGCGCCCTGGCGCGCGCCGAGTACGCGGTAGGCCGAGCGAAAGAGCACGCCGCGCGTGTGCGGGACGCCGCTGGGCGGCGCCTCGGGCTCGCGCAGGGACGGCAGGCGCATGCCGGACGGTGGCGGCGCGACCACCGCGACCGAGCCCGACGTGCGGCGCGGCAGCGGCGCCACCGGCAGGCCGGCGAGCGGCGGCGCGCTCGGCGGCGGCCCCGCGCCCGCCAGGCTCGCGTCGGCAGCGCCCGCGACGACCCGGGTGTGGGTGCTCGCCGACTCGTGCAGCGGCGGGCCCACCGGGATGCCGGTGACCCGCTCCGAATCGCCCAGGCCCCGGCGCAGCCCGGGCGCGGTCGACAGCGCGGCAAAGCCGTCGAGCGCGAAACCCGCCAGCATGGGCTCGGGCGCCGCGTCGGCGTCGCGCAGCGCGCCCGCCAGCGCCCGCGCCAGCTCGCTGGCGGTCGCGTAGCGCCGCGCCGGCTCGGGCTGCAGCGCGCGCACCAGCACCGCCTCGATCTCCGCCGACAGGCTCGGCCGCCACTCGGTCGGCGGCGTCGGGCCCTCGTGCTGCTGCCGGGCGAGGATGCCCTCGATGGGCCCCTCGCCGAAGGGCGCCGACCCAGTGAGCAGCGTGTACGCGGTCGCCGCCAGGCCGTAGGCGTCGGAGGCGGGCGCCTCGGTGCCGCCGACGAAGCTCTCGGGCGCGGTGAAGCCGGGCGTACCCGCGGGGTCGTGCGCGGTGCCGCGCCGCTTGGCGATGCCGACGTCGACGAGCACGGCGCGCGCGCGCTCGCGATCGAGCAGGATGTTGGCCGGCTTGACGTCGCGGTGCAGCACGCCGGCGCGGTGCATCGCCTCGAGCGCGTCGCCGATCTGCGCGACCACCTGCGCGACCAACGCGTAGGGCATGAACTTGCCCTCGTGGCGCGCCATCTCGACGCGATCCTCGAGCGGCTCGCCCTCGACCAGCTCCATCACGAAGTAGACGTCCTCGCCGTCGGTACCGAAGGCGTACACCTGGACCAGGTGCTCGTGGCGGATGGCCGCGAGCGTGGCCGCCTCGATGCGAAAGCGCTCGACGAAGTTGCGGTCGCGCGCGAGGTCGTGGCGCAGCGTCTTGAGCGCGACCGGCCGGCCGAGCCCGAGGTCTTCGGCGCGGTAGACCACGCCCATCGCGCCGCGGCTGATCTCGTGCAGGATCTGGTACATGCCGCCGAGCGTGGTGCCCGGCTCGAGCGACGGCGACACCGAGACCGCGTTGGACGCGTCGGAGGACTCAGCGACCACGACCGCCTCGCGGCGCCGCTTGGCCTGCCCGACCGCCCACAGCGCGCGCGCGATCGCGGCCTCGCCCGAGTCGTCGTCGCCGAGCAGCGCCGAGACGCCCGCCACCACCTGGATCGTGATGCCCTGCTCGCCGTGCTCGAGCGGGGTCATGGCGATCTGCGCGGCGATGCGTTCGATCACCTGGCGCGCCTCGGGCGCCTCGGCACCCGCGAGCACCAGCACCAGCGAGTCGCCGGCGTAGCGCGCGACCAGGTCCTGGCTGCGCAGCGTGCCGCGGGTGAGCGCGGCCATGTGGCGCAGCGCCTCGTCGCCGACCACGTGGCCGTAGCGCTCGTTCAGGTGACGCAGGCCGCGCAGGTTGACGACCGCGAAGC
>JBKJOI010000550.1:0-9271 GCA_046595695.1 Haliangiales bacterium
GACCACCGAGAAGGCCTCGTTGATCTCCCAGAGGTCGACCTCGGCGGCCTTCCAGCCGGCGCGCTTGCAGGCGTTCTCGATCGCGCCGGCCGGCGCCGTGGTGAACCACTCGGGCGCCTGCGCGTGCTGGCCCCACGAGACGATCTTGGCGAGCGGCTTCACGCCCCTTTCGCGGGCCGCACCGGCCTCCATGAGCACCAACGCCGCCCCGCCGTCGTTGATCGACGAGGCGTTGCCAGCGGTCACGGTGCCACCGTCCTTCTGGAAGGCGGGGCGCAGGCCGGCGAGCTTCTCGATGTCGCCGCGCTTGGGCTCCTCGTCCTCGGTGACGAGCTTGGCGGGGCCCTTCTTCTGGGCGATCTCGACGGGCACGATCTCCGCCTTGAACCTGCCGTCCTTGGTGGCGGCGAGCGCGCGCTTGTAGCTCTCGGCGGCGTGGGCGTCCTGGGCCTCGCGCGTGATCTTGCGCTCTTTGGCGCAGATCTCGGCGCAGTTGCCCATGTGCACCTGGTTGTACACGTCCCACAGGCCGTCCTGGATCATCGAGTCGACGAGCTGCTGGTGGCCCATCTTGAAGCCCTCGCGGGCGCGCGGCAGCACGTAGGGCGACTGCGACATGGACTCCATGCCGCCGGCCACGACCACGTCGCTGTCGCCGGACAGGATGGCCTGCGCGCCCAGGATGACCGCCTTCAGGCCCGAGCCGCAGACCTTGCCGACGGTGGTACAGGGCACGCTCTTGGGCAAGCCCGCGGCGATCGCGGCCTGACGCGCGGGCGCCTGGCCCACGCCGCCCGTCAGCACGTTGCCCATGTAGACCTCGCCGACGGCGTCGGCGGGCACGCCCGAGCGCTCGAGCGCGGCCTTGATGGCCACCGCGCCCAGGGCCGGCGCGGAGAAAGACGACAGCTCGCCCAAGAACGCGCCGATGGGCGTACGTGCCGCCCCGACGATCCAGACCTCGCGCATAGGTTCCAGCCTCCCGACGACGGTGGTGTTAGGATGCTGGGGTTGCTTATCCCACGCTCTCGGCCGGTGTCAAGCTGACTCATGATGGCGCGGACTGGCGGATACAATAGCTTTTTCCGATATTTAGTTGCTCTGGGCGGGGCCATCTCTGCGCCCTCGTGCAGCGGCTCCGGCGGCGCCTCGATCGAGATCGTGGTGCACGCGCCGCCGCCGCTCGACACCACCGGTCACTGCCCCGAGGACTCGCCGATCGCGCCCCTCCTGCGCGGCCCGGAGGGACCGACCACGCTACGCGTGACCTACCGGCGCAGCGGCGGGCTCTTGCTCTGTGACGCAATCGTGCCGCTCGACGGGCCCCGGCGGCTGGTCGGCGTGCCGCGCGGCGACGGCCAGCTGCCCCCGGTCGATGTGGTCGTCGAAGCCTTCCGCGGCGACGCCGCGGCGGGCGCGGTGCTGGTCGGCTCGGGCGTGGCCCACGCCGTGGATCTCGGGCGCGGCGGAGAGGTGCAGGTGTTCGTCACGCCGCGCGATCAGTTCGCCTGCGCGCAGCGCCCGTCGGTGCAGGGGCGCGCGTTCCACTCGGCGACCACGCTGCCCGACGGGCGCGTGCTGCTGGTCGGTGGCCTGGTCGCCGATCCCGGCGATCCGGAGGCGACGCAGATCCGCCTCGACCAGCCGATCACCGGCGGCGGCTTCTACGCGAGCGCGAGCGTCGAGCTCTACGATCCCGACACCGGCACCTTCGCGAGCCTGGCGGTCAGCGGCCTCACGCCGCGCGCGTTCCACAGCGCGTACGTGCTGCCCGGCGCGGCCGGCGCGGCCCCGCGCGTGCTTCTCGTCGGCGGCCTGGCGCCGATCGGCGAGGCGGGCGCGGCGCCGGTCGCCGACGGCGTGCGCGATGCCCTCGAGCCGCTGAGTCTGGTGCCCACGGCGGCGGCGGTCGCGGCACCGACCGAGGTGCTCACGTTGCCCGCGAGCGGCGCCGCCACGGTCGCGCGCCTCGACGTGCCCGCCGCCTTCGCGCCGCGGCTGTTCGCGAGCGCGACGCGCGCGCCCTCGCCGGGCGACGACGCCGCCCTGCCCGCCCAGCTCCCGCCGCTCGTGGCCGGCGGCTACGCGACCTACCCGTCGATGTACGATGGCAGCTTCGAGGCCGCCGATCTCGCCGGCGTGGCCAGCCAGGGCGACGCGACGTGGACGCTGGTGCCGGCGGCGCGCGTGGGCGCTACGATCACGTGGATCGCGGACGACCGCGCGCTGGTGTGGGGCGGCAACCTGGCCACCGCGGCTGGACTGGAGAGCGGCGAGTCGGGCAACCTGATCTGGAACGTCCCGTCGGGCGCGCCGACGTCGGCGGCGGTCACGTTCGACCTGCAGGGGCTCGCACCGAGCGCGCGCGCGTTCCACGCCGCGGTGCCCATCGGCACCGACGACCTGCTCGTGGTCGGCGGCTTCCGCGTCGCGGGCGGCTCGACCGGCGAGCCGGTGACGCCGTTCGCCGAGCGCGTGCGCTTCCCCGCGGGCGGCACGGTCGCCGTGGTCGAGGCGCCGAGCGCGGTGGGCGCGGTGCCCGCGGGCTACCTGGACGCGACGCCGCTGCTCGGCGGCGACGCGCTCATCACCGGCGGCAACCCGGCGCTGGGCGTGGCCGACGCGCCCTGCCCCGACGGCACGATCAACTTCGGGCTGTGCGCGATCGACGACGCCTGGCGCTGGATCCAGGCCGAGCAGCGGCTCGTGCCCGCGGCCGCGCTCCTCGAGCCGCGCTGGGGCCACCGCAGCACGGTCCTGCGCGACGGCACCGTGCTGGTGACCGGCGGCTTCACCAACGTGGGCACGGCGCTCTACGTGCTGCGCGCGGCCGAGCTGTACAACCCGCGCAGCGAGGCCCTGGACGCGGCCGGCGACGCGCTCGGCGCGGGCGCCCCGCCGCGCGCGCCCGGCGACGTGGCCCGGAACGCCGAGGGCGCCGCGGTCTCGCCCTGCGCGATCGTCGAGCTCGACGCCCGCACCGAGTAGGCCCGCGGTAGCGCGCTACCGCGGCGGCGCCGCGGCGGCGCGCTCGAGCCGGATCGTGACCACGGCGTCCTCGGTGACCTCGACCGCGCGCGTCGTGTGCAGCTCGAAGCCGTCGCCGGCGACGTCGATGACCACCTCGTGCGAGCCGGGCGGCAGGCGCGTCTTCTGGCGCAGCTCGCTCACGCCCGGGTCCACGACGCTGAGGAAGCGCGCCACCGGATCGCCGCCGCCGCGCGGCCGGACCTCGGCCTCCAGGCGCTGGGCGCCGGGCGGGACCTGGTACACGAGCGTGGCCTGGACCAGCTTGTCCGAGCTGCCGAAGAAGCGCAGGCCCACGTAGACGACGCCGACGAGCAGGACGAGCGAGGCGATTCTTCGGCGGGTGGTCATGGGCTGGTAACCCCGGAGGGCTTTCGCCACACTAGCAGTCATGACCATGTCCGCAAGCTCACCCCTTCCCACGAGCAGCCGAACAGCCGTCCTCGCCGTGCTGCTGACCGCGGCCGTGGCCGCCTGTGGCGGACCACCGGCGGCCGCCCGTCAGGCGCGTGCGCACATCGAGGCGGGCGACCTGCGCGGCGCCGAGCAGGCCATCGACCAGGGCCTGGCCCAGCACCCCCGGGACGGCACGCTGTGGACCCTGCGCATCCGCGTGCACGCGCTGCGCGGCGACAACGCGCGCGCGGTTGCGGCCTGGCGCGAGTGGCGCGAGGTGCGCGGCACGCCCGACGGCGGCGCCGCGCGCGGCATGGCCATCCTGACCTTGTGGAACGCGACCCGGGCCGACGCCGCCGACGCGCGCGTCGCGGCCATCGAGGCGGCCTGGGCGCTCGACGACGACCGCCTGGCCGAGCCAGTGGCCCGCTTGCTCGACGACGACGACGAGGTCGTGCGCGCGACCGCCGCGGCCGCGCTGCTGCGCTCGCACCCCGACGCGCCCACGGTGCTCACCGACGCCCTGCGCTCGCCCGAGCCGCGCGCGCGCCGCATCGCCGTGGTCGCGCTGGGGGAGAAGGTCGGCGCGCCCGCCCGCGCCGACCTGCTCGCCGCGCTCGCCGACCGACACCCGAGCGTGCGCGCCGCCGCCGCCAGCGCGCTCGGCCGCATCAAGGATCCCGCCGACGTGCCGCGCCTGGTGCGCGCCGCCTCCGATGCCGATGGCGGCGTACGCGCCGCCGCGCTGCGCGCGCTCGCCGATCTGCGCGCCCGCGCCGGCGTCGACGTGGCGCGCGCCGCTCTGAGCGATACGTACCTGGGCGCGCGCCTGGCCGCGATCGAGCTGCTCGATGCCGCGCTCGCTGACGGCGCGCGCGCGGAGCTCGCCAAGGTGGCCGCCGGCGCCGACGCCTTTGCCGCGCTGCGCGCCGGCGTGGTGCTGGCCCGGCGCGGCGATCGTGCGCCCGGCAGCGCCGCCCTGCGCGCCGCCGTCGCCTCCAAGGAATGGACCGTCCGCGCCGCGGCGGCCAACGCGGCGGTGTCGATCGCCGGCAAGCGCGACGCGGCGACGTGGCTCGCGCCGCTCGCCGCCGACGCCGAGCTGAGCGTGCGCCTGGCCGCCGCGCGCGCTTACATCCAGGCCGATCGCAAGGCCGACGCCGTGCTCGTGCTCGCCGCCGCGCTCGCCAGCACCGACGAGGCCGCGCGCCTGCAGGCGGTGATCGACCTGCAGCGTCTTTCCGACCAGCGCGCCACCGCCGCGTGGGACGCGCTGCTGGCGTCCCCCGCGGTCGCCATCCGCGAGCAGACGGTCACCGCGCTGCGCGCGGGCGGACCGCTCGCCGACGGCCTGGTCGCCGCGCTCGCCGATCCTTCCTGGCGCGTGCGCGTGGCCGCGGCGTGGACGATCCTCGCGCGCAGCTGAGCGGCGCGCTCGCCGCCTTCAGAACGCGACCTGCGCCTCGATGATCAGGCGCTGCTCGCCGAGCCCGAGCTGATCCACCCCGCCGCGGTCGTACCAGTCGAGGAACGAGTACATCGCGGTGAGCTCGATGCCGTGCCCGTGGCGGTAGTACGAGACCAGCGCGCTGTACTCGCGGCGCTGGTCGTCCTCGGGCGCGGCCTCGTGCTTGCGCCCCCCGAGCAGGAGCGGCGAGACGCCCGTCTGTGAGAACCGGGCGCCGAGCGAAAGCCGGCTGGGCAGCACGAAGTAGCTCGCCTGTACCAAGCCGCCGGTGTACGAGCGCGACGGATCGAAGTCGAGCGGGTTGGGCTGACCGAGCGGGATGGCGCCCCAGTCCTCGGAGCGTACGTAGAGCTCGGCCTCGACGCCCAGGCCGCGGAAGCGAAACGACAGGTCCACGCCGAACATGGCCACGCGCACGTTGTCGCGCGCGCCGTCGCCGTCGACGTCGGCGTCGAACGTGGTGGTGTCGTCCTTGCTGGCCTCCGACAGCGCCGTGTCGCCGTAGCCGACGAGCGCCGGCACCGGCGCGTTCTCGAAGGTGCCGCCGAGGCCCAGGAGGAGCGCGGGATCATGGGTCCCCGGCAGATCGCCCTCCTCCGGCTTCCACGGCTTGCCGAGCACCGCAAGCTGCGCGCGCCCGACCAGCAGCGGATCCAGGTTGTCGTTGCCGGCGACGTTCCGGCCGGCGCCGTTGAACACGCCCACCATCAGCTCGAGCTTCCCGCCCACGCCCAGCCAGCCGCCCACGAGCCCGATGTCCCGGTCGTAGCGCAGCGTCTCGGTCGCCACCGACTGCTCCAGGAAGGACTGCACCGACTCGCTGCCCATGAACGCGCGCGCGAACGGCACCTTGAACTGGCCCGCGCGCAGGTAGAAGCCGTGCGCCAGCTTCCCCTCGACGACGAAGTCGAGCAGGCGCACGTTGGCGCCGGCGTGTTCAGCCTGCACCCGGTAGGTGAGCCGCTTCGAGTGCACCTGGCCGTCGACCTGGAGGCGCGCGCGCCGCAGCGAGAAGCCGGCCTCGACGACCTCGGGGACGCTGGCGCCGACCTCCGCGGCCTCGGCGGTGCGCAGCTGGTAGCGCACCTGCACGAACCCGGAGAGCCGCAGGCTATAGCGCTCGCTCGCGACCAGCACGAAGCCGTCGTCCCACGTGCCACCCGCGCCGCCGCCGCTCTCGCGCGCCTCCGACTCGGGGCCGGTGCGGTGCTCGAGATCGGCGCGCGCCGCGGTCACCTGCTCGCCGACCTGGGCGACACGCGCGTCGAGCGCGTCCAGGCGCGCCACCAGCTCGACCTGGCCGCTGCCGGCACGCGTGAGCGCGTCGACGTCCTGGCGCAGCGCGGCGACCTGCGCGGCCAGCTCGCCGACGGACGCCTGCAGCTCGGGCACGGAGGCGGCGTGCTGGCGCAGCTCGTCGAGCTCGGCGGCCAGGCGCGCCAGCTTGGCGTCGAGCTCGGCAAGCGTGGCAGGCCGGCCCGGACGGGCGGGCGCGGCCGCAGGCGGCGCCGGGACGGCAGGCGGCGCGGGCGCGGGTGCGGGTGCAGGCGCGGGTGCAGGCGCGGGCTGCGCCGGTGCAGGCGCGGGCTGCGCCGGTGCGGGTGCAGGTGCGGGTGCGGGCTGCGCCGGTGCGGGCGCGGGCTCAGGTGCCGGCTGTACCGGGGCGGGCTTCGGCGGCGCCTTCGGGCGCGGCGGCGGCGCGGGCTGCGGCGGCGCGGGTTGCGGCGGTGCCGGCGCGGGCGGCATCGTCTGCGCCTGCGCGACCGCGGGGTAGAACGCCAGACTGCCGGCCAGAGCCAGCGAGACGAAGGGGCTGAGCGCGCGCATCGGTGCGCGCAATATAACAGCCGTCAGCTCCGTCCGCGGCCGGCGATCGCGCGTGCGAGCGCGCCCAGCTACCGCGCCTTCTCCGCCGGCGCCTTCTGCGCGCGCAACGACGCCACCAACTCGGCGAGCCGATCGATCTCGAGCGCCGACAGCTTCGCGGCGAACGACGGCATGTCGTTCAGGTCGCCGAAGTAGCGCGCGTGCCCGGGATCCGCGATGAGCCCGGCGACCCAGGCGCGCGAGCCACGCCCGCCCAGGTTCGGGGCCTCGCCCTCCTCGCTGGTGCCGTCGTCGAAGTGGCAGTCGGAGCACTTGCCGCCGTCGAAGAGCACCTTGCCCTTGGCGACCAGCGCGGCGTCGGTGTCGGTCGCGCCGGTCTGCGCGTAGACGAACTCGATCAGCGCGTCGAGCGCGGCGCCCTGCTCCTCCGCCGGCTTCATGCGCGACTTCTCCGCCTGGATCTTGGTCGCGCGGCCAAAGTACGCGTCGCCGTCGGGATCCTGGAGCAGGCCACGGATCCACGCGCGCGAGTTATAGCCCGGGCCGATGAGCGGACCCTTGCGGTCCTTGCTCTCGTCGTGGCAGCCGGCGCAGCGCTCGGCCCATAGCTTGCGCGCGGCGAAGAACGGCTCGTTCTCGTAGACCGCGATGCCGCCCGCGGCGGGCACGCCGGCGAGCGCGAGCGTGCGCGCCTTCTTCGCCTGCAGGTTCGCCTCTTCCAGGCGCTTCTGCAGCGCCGGGTCGCCGGCGTCCGAGCTGAGCGCCAGGAACACCAGCGCCGCCGCGCCCGCGGCGCCCAGGCCGAGCACGCTCAGGAACGCGACGCGCTTCTTCGGCGAGCGGTCGGCCCCGCGATCCAGGAACGGCAGCGACACCAGCACGCCACCGACGACGGCGGGCAGGCCCAGCGCGACCACCTTCTCCATCGCGCCATGGAAGTACTTCAATAACTGGAAGAGCGGCAGGAAGTACCACTCGGGGCGCGCGTCGAAGCCCGAGGCGGGATCCGCCGGCGCGCCCAGCTCGATGCCGCCGCCGCGCACGGTGAAGAAGATGATGAGCGCGAACACGATCGCGATCGCGACCATGTCCTTGAACAGCTGATCGGGCCAGAACGGCTGCGTGCGCGCGTTCGCCTGCTCGACGGTCAGGCTCCAGCTGTGCGTCACGCCGTGCTTGCGGAAGAGCGCAACGTGCATTCCCACGAGCACCAGGATCGTCGCCGGCAGCACGAACACGTGCAGCATGAAGAAGCGCGTCAGCGTGAGGTTGCCGTACTCGTTGCCGCCCTGCACGAGCTGCTGCAGCCAGCCGCCGATCACCGGCGTGCCGCCCATGATGCCGGTGGCGACCTTGGTGGCCCAGTAGCCCTTCTGGTCCCAGGGCAAGAGGTAGCCGGTCAGCGCGAACGCCAGGATGAGCCCGAGCAGGAGCACGCCGATGAGCCAGTTGACCTCGCGCGGCTTCTTGTACGCGCCGTAGAGCGCGACCTGCAGGAGGTGCATCCCGGCGAGGATGACCATCGCCGACGCGCCGTGACCGTGCAGCCCGCGGATGAACCAGCCGAGCGTGACCTGGTCCTGGATGTACGCGACGCTCGACCACGCGGTCTGCGCCGACGGGCTGTAGTACAGCGCGAGCAGCACGCCGGTGGTCATCTGCAGGAGCAGGATGAACGTCAGCACCGAGCCGAAGACGTAGGCGAACGAGGCCCCGCCCGCGACCGGCTCGTCGAGCGCGTTGTGGACGACGCGACGGTAGCCGGTGCGCTCGTCGAGCCAGTCGGCCGCGGCGCCGAGCTTGCCGGCCATCACGCCTTCTCCCGGCCAGAGACGTCCAGCTTGAAGCGGGCGAAGCGGACCATGACCTTGCCGCCTGCGTCCTCGGCCTCGAGCGGATCCATGTCGCGCTTCGCCGGGCCCGAGATGCGCTTGCCGTCGGGGCTGAACGAGCTCGTGTGGCACGGACAGCGGAACGTCTGCGCCTTCTCGTCGAAGTCGACCGCACAGCCGAGGTGCGGACACGTCGCCGACAGCGCGCGCACCTTGCCGTCCTCGCCGCGCGAGAGCCACGCAGCGCCCAGCGGCACGTCGGTGATGCGCGCCCAGGCGTCACGCTGCTCGGGCGCGCGGATGGCCACCCGTAGAGGTGGCGCGCCGGCTTTCACTGCGGCCGCGTCTGCCACCGGCACGGGCGCGTCGCCGCCGATGACAACACGGCGGCTGACCGGGAACAGCACGTAGCGAAAGATGGGAACCGCGAGCACGGCACCGATGGCGCCGCCGATCAGGACCGTCGCGGTCTTCAGGAAGCCCCTACGGGGTGAAGCAGTCGACATGGCATGCTCCTCGAGCCGCATGTTAACGGACTCGGAGGCGCGCGGAGAAGTTACGCGTCGATTGAAGCGTGCGAAGAGAGCGAGAAGGCTGCGGTAGACGAGGACGACAGCGAGGGTGCAGGCGCGGACGACAACGGAGACGACGGCGAGGATGAGAGCGCCGGCGCGCTCGCAGCTGCCCCCGCCCTAACCGTTGGAGCGCTCGGTGCGCTCCT